>DATJYA010000247.1:0-2818 GCA_035499835.1 Pseudolabrys sp. | reverse complement strand
CTTGAGGAAAGTGCCGTCGGATTCGTCGGCCTCGACCACCATCCAGTCGCCGGCGCCGAGCCGCGCATTGGTGCCGTAGGCGTTGATGATGCCACCGTTGATCACCGTCGGGTCGAGCCCGCCGGCGTCGAGCAGCGCAGCGACCAGGGAAGTCGTCGTGGTCTTGCCGTGGGTGCCGGCAATGGCGACGCAGGATTTCAGCCGCATCAGCTCGGCGAGCATCTCGGCGCGGCGCACCACCGGCAGGCGTTTCGCCCGCGCCGCGACCAGTTCGGGATTGTCGGGCTTGATCGCCGAGGAGACGACGACGACATCGGCGCCGTCGAGGTTCTCCGCCTTGTGTCCGATGGCGACGGTCACGCCCATGTCGCGCAGCCGCTTGACGTTGGCATTGTCGGCGACGTCGGAGCCGCGCACGGTATAGCCGAGCGTGACCAGCACCTCGGCGATGCCGCTCATGCCGATGCCGCCGATGCCGACGAAGTGCACCGGCCCGATGTCGCGCGGCAGTTTCATGGATGGTCGCCCTCGGCCTGTTCGGCGCCTTAATGCAAGACGCTGACGGCGGGCACAAGGCCGGTGGTGGAGGAAAATACCAACGGACTGCCCCTTTTATGACCGAATCCGCTGCCGCGGCCCGCTGTGCCCTAAAGAATTGGCTTTTCCGTCCATGGCCGATTAAGACGGGCGCCCTGCTGCCGTCCCGCAAAACCCGAAACCTGCATGACGCAACCGATCGCCTTCGCCGTCGTGGCGATGATCTGCTACGGCCTCTCCGACTTCGTCTACAAGCGGGCCGCCGCCGCCGGCATCCGGGCGGACCGTTTCCTGATGGCGCAGGCGTGGTGCTTTTTGCCGCTGGTGGTCCTTTACGCGCTGGCGACCCACCGGCTCGTCTTCGCCACCGCCGCGCTCTGGGGTTCCGTCGCGGGCGCTTTCATCTTTGTCGCCTTCTATTTCTTCATCCGCAGCCTTGGCGCCGGCGCGGTGAGCACCAACGCGACTATCTTCCGCATGAATTTCGTCGTCACCGTCTTCCTGGTGATCGCCGTTCTCGGCGAACGTCTGACCCTGGCCAAGGTCGCCGGGCTCGCGCTCGCCTTGCTCGCGACCTGGCTTCTTGTCGGCGGCGGGGCCGATGCTCACGATGCGCTCGGCCGGGCGCGGCGCCGCTCGCTGGTCCAGGTCGCGATTGCCACTCTTGCGTTCGGCGCATCGACGTTCTTCCACACGCTCGGCCTGCGGCGCGGCGTCCCGCCGGAAACGCTCGCGGTCGCGCAGGCGACCCTTTTCATGCCGCTTGCCACAATCGTGGTCTCCATCGCCGACCACCATCTGTCGCCGCCGCTGTTGGCCCTGAAATACGGCGCGGCCGCCGCGCTCGCCCTGTTCGGCGCCACGATTTTTCTGCTGCACGGCATCGCCGTCGGCCAGGCCAGCGTCCTGGTCCCGATCGCGCAGATGGGATTCATTGTCGCCGCATTGCTTGGAATTTTCGTCCTGCGTGAGCAGGTCACCTTGCGAAAGGCTATCGGCCTTGCCGCGGCACTGGCGGCGCTCGGTGTCCTGACGGCAAGTTGAGGCGGCGAGCCGATTTACGACATCGCCGCCTTCAGCACCACATCCGCCAGCCGCTCGGCGGCGTCAACGGTTCCGGCGGATTTTGCGCCGTGCGCCATGTGCAGCAGCCGCAGCGGATCCGCGGCCAGCGCCGCGATCTCGTCGGCAAGGCGCTCGGGCGTGAATTGGCCCTGCTCGATCATGATGGCGCCGCCCGCCGCGGCGAGCACGCCGGCATTGGCTTTCTGATCCTGGTCGAGCGCATGCGGCAACGGCACGAGAATCGCGGGGCGGCCGATGGCCGATATTTCGGCCACGGTGGACGCGCCGGAGCGGGAGACGATCAGGTGTGCCGCGGCGATCTGCGCCGGCAGGTCGGCAAAAAACGGCGCGCATTCGGCGGAAACGCCAAGCCGGGCGTACGTCGCCCGCACCGCATCAAGATCTTCCGCGCGCGCCTGCTGCACGACCGACAGCCGCGCGCGCAACGCCGACTCAAGCCGCTCGATCGCCGGCGGCACGATCTCGGACATCACCCGCGCGCCCTGGCTGCCGCCGAACACCAGCAGTCGCAGTTGTCCGTCCGCCTCCGGCGTCGGGTAGGGCGTCGCCGCCGCGGCGACGACCTGCGGGCGCACCGGATTGCCGGTGAAGACGACTTTCGCCTGCAAGCGCGCGTCGAGCCGCTGCAGCGTCGGAAAGCCGGTGGCGATCCTGGTGACGCGCAGCGCCAGCAGCCGGTTGGCGCGGCCCATGACGCCGTTCTGCTCGTGCAGCACCGTCGGCACGCCGCGCAAGGATGCGGCCATCAGCGGCGGCACCGTCGGATAGCCGCCGAAGCCGACCACGACCGAAGGCCTGATGCGGCCGATCAGTGCCCAAGCCTTGGCGGTGCCCAGCGCCAGCATCGCGGCGGTGCTCGCCAGCGCCAAGGGATTGCCGCCGCGCACGGTCGCGCTGGGAATGAGATGCACCGCGCGCGCCGGAAACTGAAAATGCGCACCGCGCGTGTCGGTGGCAAGCTCGATCGCCGCGCCGCGCTGCTGCAGCGCGACGGCCAAAGCCTCGGCGGGGAACAGATGGCCGCCGGTGCCCCCCGCGGCCAGCAGAATGAGGTTGTCAGCGCGCATGATCTTTCCACCGTCATGCCCGGCCTTGTGCCGGGCATCTCGCTTGGGGACGCACCGCCCATCTAATCGGGATGGCCGGGACAAGCCCGGCCATGACAAGAACTAAATTGCCGTCGAGTTCGCAAGCG
>DATJYA010000246.1:0-3044 GCA_035499835.1 Pseudolabrys sp. | reverse complement strand
GGTGATTTTCTTCTTGGCGTAGGCGATCTTGGTGTTGAAGCGCTGCGAATAGCCGATGGTGAATTTGAGGTTGTTGCGCTTGGCAAGCTGAATGAGCTCGTCCGCCTCCCACAGTTCGAGCGCGATCGGCTTTTCCAGCATGACGTTCTTGCCGCTCTTCAGGCAGTCGCGGCAGATCGGATAGTGGTTGGATTCCGGCGTGGTCGAGATGTAGACGACCGAGATGTTCGGATTGTTGATGATATCGTTGTAGTCGAGCGTCGCCGTCGCCGGCTTGTAGAGCTTCTTCACCTCGGCGAGGCGGTCGGGGCGGATTTCGCAGAGATGCAATTTGTCCACCAGCGCCGTGCGCGCCAGCGTCTCCGCCCGCGTGCCGCCGACCCAGCCCACCCCGATCACCGCCGCTTCAACCGTTTTCACGTGGCATTTCCTCGTTGTTGATTTTTCGCCGGAAACAGTAGCCGTTCGAGGCCCGGAGGTGGAAGGGGCTGGGTGGCGCGGCGAACTCTCTTTTTCCCTCTCCCCTCGTGGGAGAGGGTGCCCGAGCGAAGCGAGGGCGGGTGAGGGGGTGCGTACCGCGACTGGCGGCCCCCTCACCCGGCTCGCCTTCGCTATCGCTCCGGCTTGCCGCCCTCTCCCACGAGGGGAGAGGGAAGCGAGGCTGCCTCACTTTCAAATTAATTTTCAGCCGGTCAAAGCCGGCGAGCCCGTGCCGAACACTTGCGCCGCGAACTGCGGATAGACCTCGGCAAGCTGCGGCGCCACGACTTCGCGCATGAGTTTCAGCGTGGCGGGCGAGGGGGCCTGTGTTTCCGGCACGCTCTCCGGCCGGTCGAAGTCGAAGCCGGTGTGCTCGATCACCTCCTCGATCGTGTGGCCGGGGTGCACGCTGGCGAGCGTGAAGCGACCGTTGCCGAACGTGAACAGGCAGCGGTTGGTGACCAGCGCGATCGGTCCGCCGGTGCGGAACACATTCGGATCGCTCGTTCCGGGCGCACTGATGAAGGAGACCTTCGGCACCAAAGTGCGCCGCGAATGTTCGGTGCGGAACAATATGACTTTGGGCACGACGTAATAGAGATAGGCCGAGCCGAACGAGCCGGGGAAGCGCACCTTGGGATGCGCGTAGTCGCCGATGCTCACGAGATTGACGTTGCTTTGGCCGTCGATCTCGCCGCCCGACAAAAAGAATACGTCGATGCGGCCCTGCCCCGCGCAGTCGAACAGTTCGCGCGCGCCGTCGGTCCAGAAATTATGCTTGCGGCTTTGCAGCAGCGACACATAAGGCCGCCCGTTTCCGTTCTGCTCGCGCGCGAGCAGCGCCGCCGTGGCCGGGATCGGCGAGGCATTGCCGACCGCGACGTGGCGCACGTCGCCGATCAGCCGCGCGATGACGTCGGCAAGCAGTTCTTCGGGGCGGAAGGTCACTTATCCCTCCCCGCTTGCGGGGAGGGTGTCTTCGCGCGCAGTGCGAAGACGGGTGGGGGCAGACTTTGCTGCGAGCGATGAGCCCCACCCGGCTCGCTTCGCTCGCCACCCTCCCCCTGCAGGGGAGGGATAACAACATCACGCCGCGCGCTTCGCATACACATACCTGTCGAGATAATCGGCAAAGCCTTGTTCGGTCGCTGCCATCTTCGCGTAGAGCGCGAGATGTTCGGCGTCGGCGCCGTAATGGTCGGGCAGCGGCAGCGGCCAGGCGCCGTGTTCAGCAACCGCGATCGCCTCGACATAGAAGCCCGGCAACGTGCCCGCGCTCAACACCGGATCGGCCAGCAGATCGTTGTCGACGATGCGCTCGATAGTCACGACCGTCTTCTCCGCGGCGTGCGCCATCGTCATCAATTCGCGCGTGCGCCCGATCCACACATTGCCGTGCCGGTCGGCCATCGGTGCATGCAACAGCGCCACGTCCGGCTTGATCGCCGGCAGCAGCACGATCGGATCGGAATTGCCATAGGGATTGTCGATGATGCGCCAGTCGTCTCGATAGGCGAGCACATCCGAGCCGATCAGCCCGCGCAGCGGCATGAACGGCACGCCCTTTTCCGCCGCCTGCAGCGCCGCGTGCAGCGCCGGGCAGGTCGCGTCCTTCATCTTGATTGCGCCCGCGGTGACGGCGGCGGTGAAGCGCGGCGCCGGACCGAATTCGCCGAGGCTGACCGCGCTTGTCTCCAGCGTCTCGATGCAGCCGGCGCCGATGAGCAGATCGGCCTGCAGGCTCGACGTCGGCAGCGCCACCAGATGCAGCTTTTTCACATGGCGGCAAACGAGCGCGCGCGTCGCCGCCATCGGCACGCCGGAAACCTCGCGCGGCACCACCAGCAGGCAGCCGTCTTTGACGATAGCAAGCGCCTCGTCCAGGGATTTCGCCAGCAATGGCATGTCCGTCCCGTATGGCTGTGCGGCGCAAACGCCCGATGCCTATATCGCTCGCACTGTTATGCTTGCAAGGTCTACCGGATTCTGCTGCTTGGGCCGCCCATGACCCTTCAGGAAAAGCTGCGCCAGAAGCGCTTTGTGGTAACGGCGGAGGTAACGCCGCCGGTCAGCTTCGATAAAGCCGACCTGCTCGCCAAGGCGATCCCGCTCAAGGGCCTTGCCGATGCGGTCAATCTCACCGACGGCGCCGGCGCGCGGCCGCATCTCGCCTCACTCGCCGCGGCGCCGATTTTGCTCGGCGAGGGGATCGAGCCGATCCTGCAGATGACCTGCCGCGACAGGAACCGCATCGCGCTGCAGAGCGACCTCATGGGCGCCGCGGCGCTCGGCATCCACAATCTCCTGATGCTGCGCGGCGATGATCCCAGCGCCGGCGACCAGCCCGACGCCAAGGCGGTGTTCGACATCGATTCGCGGGTGTTGCTGGAGACGGCGCGCAAACTGCGCGACGCCGGCGAGTTGCCGTCCGGGCGCAAGGTCGCGGGCTCGGCTTCCTTCTTCCTTGGCGCCGCCGACAGCCCGATCGATCCCAAACCCGACTGGCAGCCGGCCTCGCTTGCCGCCAAGATCGGCGCCGGCGCGCAATTCGCCCAGACCCAGTT
>DATJYA010000245.1:0-4634 GCA_035499835.1 Pseudolabrys sp. | reverse complement strand
GAGCGGCTGAAAAGCCGGGTGCGCAAGCCGCGCGACCTCGCCGTGCTGATCGAAGTCGCGGCCTGGCGCGAGCGCGAGGCGCAGGCGCGCGACGTGCCGCGCTCGCGCGTGCTCAAGGACGAAGCGGTCGGCGAAATCGTGGTCCAGGCCCCGACCACGCTCGAGCGGCTCGGCAACATGCGCTCGCTGCCGCGCGGGTTCGAGCGCTCGCGCTGGGGCGAGACCATCGTCGAGGCCGTCAAGCGCGGACTGGAGCGCGATCCGAAGACGCTGCCGCGGCTCGACCGCTTCCGCCCGGCGCCGAACGGCGCGGCGACCGTCGAGCTCCTGAAAGTGCTGCTGCGCATGACCGCCGAACAGCACGGCGTCGCCGCCAAGGTGATTGCCACCGTGGACGATCTCGACCGCATCGCCGCCGACGACGAGGCCGACGTCCCGGCGCTTAAGGGCTGGCGCCGCGAATTGTTCGGCGACAAGGCGCTGGCGCTCAAGCACGGCAAGCTGGCGCTGGCGGTGGCCAAGGGCCGCGTCGTGGCCGTCGAGAAGAGCTGACGGCAGCGCCCATGAATTTCGCCAGCGACAACACGGCGATGGTGGCGCCGCAGATCATGGCCGCGCTGGCGCAAGCCAACGACGGCTTTGTCCTCGGCTACGGCAATGACCCCTGGACGAAGCGGGCCGAAAAGCGCTTCGCCGAAGTCTTCAATCGCGAGGTCGCGGTGTTCCTGGTGCCGACGGGAACGGCGTGCAATGCGCTGGCGCTCGCCCACCTCACGCCGCCGTGGGGCGCCGTCCTCTGCCACACCGAATCGCACATCGCGACCGACGAGTGCGGGGCGCCGGAGTTTTTCGGCAGCGGCATCAAGCTGGTCGGCATCGCAGGCGAAGCCGGCAAGGTCACGCCCGCAGCACTCAAAGAGATACTCGACAAGCCGCAGTGGGGCGCGCCGCATCAAGTCGCGCCGTCGGTCTTGTCGCTGTCGCAGGCGACCGAAGCCGGCACCATCTACCGGCCGCATCAGCTGCGCGAGCTGGCTGACATCGCGCACGCGCGCGGGCTGGCCGTCCACATCGACGGCGCGCGGCTCGGCAACGCGCTCGCGCGCATGAATGTGGCGCCCGACGAAGCGACCTGGAAATCCGGCGTCGACGTGCTGTCCTTCGGCGCCACCAAGGGCGGCGCCATGGCCGCTGAAGCGATCGTGTTCTTCGACCCAGCGCGCGGCGCCGACATGGCGGCGCGGCGCAAGCGCGGCGGACATTTGCTGTCGAAGCACCGCTTCATCGCCGCGCAGATGGACGCATACCTGGCGGACGATCTCTGGCTCAAGCTCGCGCGCCACGCCAACGCCATGGCCGACCGTCTGGGCGATGGGCTCGCAGCGGCCGGTTCCGCGCCGGTGTGGCCGGTCGAAGCCAACGAAGTGTTCGCGATCCTGCCGCGGGCGGTTTGCGAGCGTCTCAAGACGGCCGGTGCAAGCTTCTACGAGCGGATATCGGAAAGCCTGCCAAAAGAAACCACCGTTGGCCCCGACGCTGTTCTCGTGCGCCTGGTGACGTCATTTGCCACAACGGCAAGCGAAGTTGACCAGTTTGTCGCCGCGGTCAGGGACGATCGCCTGTAAAACGTCCGTGCTCAGGCGTCGATCACCGGATCGCGGCCGACCAGCCGCGCGCACTGGCGCAGCCGGTTATAGAGCCGGTCGCTGGCGAGCTGCGCGAATTTCCCGGGCAGCGTCAGGATCAGTTTGCCACGTTTGACCCGCATCGGCGTCTTCGGCAGCACGCCGCCCTGCCCGGCGGTGATGATATAGGCAACGCGCATGGCAGCGCCGAGCACGCGGGCGCGATCGAGCATGCGCGTGGTGGCAAGCTCGCGCAGCCGCGGCGACAGATCCTCTTCGCTCAAGCCGGCATGACGGAAATAGACCGAGAGCGCGAGATAGGCGCGGCCGGGATGGTCGATGGCGACGAAGGCGCCATGGGCGATGATGTTCATCGACTGCTCGCCGCGATAGTCGGGATGCGCGCGCCAGCCGATGTCGCCGAGCAGGCAGGCGGCATGGCGCAGGCGCCGTTCGTCCGCTGTCTCCTCCAGTCCGGACGAGGCGATGAAGGCGTCGGTCCAATCGATCAGCTCCTCGCCGTGATGCGGCGAGCGCGAGCGCAGCACGTTGAGGTCGGCGGCGGCGGCGATCAGCGGGTCGCGCGCGCGCTCATTGGGCTTGAGCAGCGAATAGAGCAGTCCTTCGCGCACGCCGAGCACCGAAATGATCACCTGCCGCGGCCTGATGCTGCGCACCAGATGCTCCATCACCAGCGCCGCATAGGCGAGCAGCGGCCGGCGCGCGGTATTGACGACTTCGATCTTCGACAGCGTCTCGGGTTCGACCCGGTGCACCAGCCGGGAAAACTCCAGCGCCTCGCGCGCCGAGATGCGGTAATTGTGCATCACGTGGAACGGATAGCCGGTCTGCCACATGTGCAGCCGCGCCAGCGCGCGCCAGGTGCCGCCGACGGCGTAGAAGGTGCGGCCTTCGCCGGCGTCCAGCATGTCGAGGCCGTCGAGCGCGTCCTCGACCACCTTTTCCGCCTTCTTCAGCGACCGGCCGGCGAGATCCTGCAGCGCCAGGCCGCCAAGCGGCAGCGTCAACCCGGACTTCACCCGGCTGCCGCGGACCTCGACGAGTTCCAGCGAGCCGCCGCCGAGGTCGCCGACGAGGCCGTCGGGCTTATGAATGCCGGAGACGATGCCGAGCGCGGTCAGATGCGCTTCGCGCTTGCCCGACAGGATCTGGACCGGCGTGCGGCAGATGCGCTCGGCTTCGGCAATGAAGGCGCGGCCGTTGCGCGCGTCACGGCAGGCGGCGGTGGCGATCGCCCAGATACGGCGCACATGCAGCGTGTCGCACAGCGCACGGAAACGCTTGAGCGCGTCGAAGGCGATGTCGATCGCGTCGGCCGCCAGCAGCCCGGTTGTCTGCACCTGGCGGCCGAGGCCGGCGAGCACCTTTTCGTTGAAGATCGGGGTCGGCGCCCGTGTCAGTCCCTCGTAAACGACGAGACGCACCGAGTTGGAACCGATGTCGATGACGGCGATGGGCGGGCCGTAATCGAGCCGGCCCTTGAACGACGCGGCGGCGGCGTGCCCGTGCTTGATGGCGCGCGTGCGCTTACGTCCCTTCGACGAGACGGCGTATAAGGCTTCGCGGCGAGGATTCTTTGAGCGATTTGCCACGACCCGACAGGCTCGGATTGGTCATGAAGTATTTATGGGCGTTGAAAGGTTCCTCGCCCGGCGCGGCCTTTATGCGCGTCGAACTGCCGTCCGGCAAGAGCGTCCAACTTTGCTCGTTATCCTTGAGGTTTGCCACCATGATCTGGCCGAGCACCTGCTCGTGCACGGTCGGATTGAGAATCGGGCACAGCGACTCGACCCGGCGGTCGAGGTTGCGCGGCATCATGTCGGCCGAGGAAATGTAGACCGCCGCCTTGGCGTGCGGCAGCGCGTAGCCGTTGCCGAAGCAATAGATGCGGCTGTGCTCGAGGAAGCGACCGACGATGGATTTGACGCGGATATTTTCCGAGAGACCGGGAACTTCGGGGCGCAGGCAGCAAATACCGCGCACTACCAGAGTAACGGGGACGCCGGCGCTCGAGGCATCGTAGAGCGCGTCGATGATCCCGGGATCGACCAGCGAATTCATCTTCATCCAGATCGCCGCCGGCTTGCCGGCTGCGGCATTGGCGGTCTCCTGGGCGATGTGATCGAGGATGCGGCTGCGCAGGTTGATCGGCGAGATCGCCATCTTCTCCAGCTCTGCCGGCTCGGCATATCCGGTGATGTAGTTGAAGATGCGCGCGACGTCGCGCGCGATCACGGAATCGGCGGAGAAGAACGAGAGGTCGGTATAGATGCGCGCGGTCACCGGGTGGTAGTTGCCGGTGCCGACATGCACGTAGCTTGCGAGCGCAGTGCCCTCGCGGCGCACCACCAGCGACAGCTTGGCGTGGGTCTTGAGCTCGATGAAGCCGAACACGACCTGCACGCCGGCGCGCTCGAGGTCGCGCGCCCAGCGGATATTGGCCTCTTCGTCGAAGCGCGCCTTCAGCTCGATCAGCGCGGTCACCGACTTGCCGGCTTCGGCCGCTTCGACCAGCGTCTTGACGATCGGCGACTCGGCGCTCGTACGGTAGAGCGTCTGCTTGATCGCCACCACGTTAGGGTCGCGCGCGGCCTGCTGCAGGAACTGCACCACCACGTCGAACGACTCATAAGGATGGTGGACGACGAGGTCCTTCTGCCGGATCGCAGCGAAACAGTCGCCGCCGTGATCGCGGATGCGTTCCGGATAGCGCGGATTGTAGGGCACGAATTCGAGATCAGGCCGGTCGAGCCTGGTGAGCTGCGCGAGATCATTGAGCGCCAGCACGCCGTCGACCAAAAACACCTCGTCGTCGGCGACCGCGAGCGCGCGCTGTACGAAGCTGCGTAACTCCGCCGGCATCGTTGCGTTGAGTTCGAGGCGAATTGCCGACCCGCGCCGCCGCTGCTTGAGCGCGGTCTCGAAGGTGCGCACCAGATCTTCGGCTTCTTCCTCGATTTCCACTTCCGAGTCGCGCAACAGGCGGAA
>DATJYA010000244.1:0-10209 GCA_035499835.1 Pseudolabrys sp. | reverse complement strand
GAATCGAATACGCTCACCGCCAAGGCCAACGACGCCGATCTCACGACCATCGGGCTCGAGCTCAAGAGCGTGGTCGAGCAATTCCGCGAGCAGGTGCAGAATCTGGAATGAGCCACCCAGTCGCCGCCATGAACCAGGATCGCGAGATCAGCCGCCGCGGCATCATGCTGGTGCTGTCGTCGCCCTCAGGCGCCGGCAAGACGACGCTGTCGCGTAATCTGCTCGAGCAGGAAAACATCGAGGATCCCGGCAAGCTCGAACTCTCGATCTCGGCCACGACGCGGGCGCGGCGGCCGAGCGAGATCGAAGGCGTGCACTACCGTTTTGTCAGCAAGCGCCAGTTCGAGAGCATGCGCGACGGCGGCGAACTCCTGGAATGGGCCGAGGTGCACGGAAACTATTACGGCACACCGCGCGAGCCGGTGGAGACCGCGCTCGCCGCCGGCCGCGACGTGCTGTTCGACATCGACTGGCAGGGCACGCGCCAGTTGCTCGACAAGATGCGCGATGACGTGGTCACGGTGTTCGTGCTGCCGCCGTCGGCCGACGAGCTCAAGGCGCGTCTGGAACGGCGCGCCGAGGATACGAAAGAAATCATTTCGCAGCGGTTGCGGAACGCCATCGAGGAAATCTCGCACTGGCGCGAATACGACTACATCCTGGTCAACCGCGACCTCGACAAGAGCTTCATGCGGCTGCGCGCGATCCTCACCGCCGAGCGGCTCAAGCGCGTGAAAATGCTTGATCTCGAACCTTTCGCCGACCGCTTGCTGGAAGACCTCAGGAAGCTCAAGCCGCAATAGGCGCGCGCGAGGCGTCAGCCGCCGTCCAGTATCTGCGCCGAATAGACGCGGGCCAGCGCCACGAAACCCTCGACCGGAATATCCTCGGCCCGCGCCGTTGGCTCGATGCCGGCGGCGCCGAGCAGCGCTCCGGCATCGACACCGAGCGACTTGAGACTCTGCCGCAGCATTTTGCGGCGCTGGCCGAAGGCCGCCTCGGTGACGCGCTGCAAGGCCTGCGCGTTGCAGCGCAGCGGCCGGTCGCGGGGGATCAGGCGCACGATCGAGGAGGTGACCTTGGGTGGCGGCACGAAGGCGGTGGGCGCCACGTCGAACAGGATCTTGGCCTGCGTGCGCCAGCCCGCGAGCACCGAGAGCCGGCCGTAGCTCTTACCGCCCGGTGCGGCGACGATGCGCTCGGCCACCTCGCGCTGGAACATCAGCACCATGGCGTCATACCAGGGCGGCCACGGCTCTACGGTCAGCCAATCGACCAGCAGCGCGGTGGCGATATTGTAGGGAAGGTTGGCGACGATCTTGGCGCGCGCCCCGTCGAGGGCATTGCGTGGGTCGAAGAGCAGGGCGTCGCCGGCGATGATCTTGAGACGGCCGGGGTAGTGCGTCGAGATCTCCTCCAGCGCGGCGATGGCGCGCTCGTCGCGCTCGATGGCGATGACGCGCCCGGCGCCAAGCCCCTGTGGAGGCTGCGCGAGTAGCGCGCGCGTCAGACCACCCGGGCCAGGGCCGATTTCGACAATCGTCGTGTCGGCAACCGGTTCGGCGGCACGGGCGATGCGTGCCGTGAGATTGAGGTCGAGCAGGAAATTCTGCCCGAGCGACTTTTTCGGCTTGAGCTCGTATCGGCGAATAACCTCGCGCAGCGGCGGCAGGTCGTCGATCTGGCTCATGGGACTTTGCGCATCGACCCTCTGCGAAGACGGAAGCGGCCTTTCGCGGTCATGCGCTATTTGACGGCGGCCAGCGCCGGAGCATGGGCGGAAAGCCGCGCGGCAAGGACCAGCGCCGCGATCAGGCTCGATGGATCGGCGCGGCCGCTGCCGGCAATATCGAAAGCGGTACCGTGGTCGGGCGAGGTGCGCACGAAGGGCAGGCCGAGCGTCACATTGACCGCGTGATCGAAGGCGAGTGTCTTGATCGGGATCAGGGCCTGATCGTGATACATACACAGCGCCACGTCGTAAGTTGCGCGCGCGCGCTCATGGAACAGCGTATCCGCCGGCAGCGGCCCGTGCGCGTCGATGCCTTCGGCCTTGAGGCGCTTCACCGCCGGCGCAACGATCGTCGCGTCTTCCTGGCCCATCGCGCCTTCCTCGCCGGCATGCGGGTTGAGGCCGGCGACCGCGAGCCGCGGTCGCGCCATGGCAAAGCGCGCGGCAAGGTCGCGCGCGACGATGCGCCCGGTCTCAACGATCAGATCGGCGGTGATCGTCTCCGGGACTTGGCGCAGCGGCAGATGGATGGTCACCGGCACCACGGCAAGTTCGGGCGACCACAGCATCATCACCGGCTGCGCCGGGTGCCCCGTGGCCTCCGCGGCGAGGCGGGCCAGGAATTCGGTATGCCCGGGCTCGGCAAAGCCGGAGCGATAGAGCACGTTCTTGGCGACCGGATTGGTGACGATTGCCGACGCCTGTCCGGCAAGCACGTCGTCGACCGCGCGCCGGATCGAGGCGATGGCTGCCGGCGCGCTGGTTGCATCAGGCTTGCCGGGCGTTGCGGTAACGGGAAGCGCAAGCGGCACAATCGGCAGCGCGCGCGCGAAGGCGGCGCTCGCCTCCCGCGGCGGGACGACTGCGAGCGGCACGTCGAGCTTGAGCAGGCGCGCGCGCCGGCGCAGGAATTCCGGGTCGGCGATCAGATAGAACGGCGGCAGGTCGAGTTCGGCGCGGCGGCGCCAGACGGCAAGCGTAAGATCGGGTCCGATGCCGGCGGGCTCGCCCAGCGTCAAGGCCAGAGATCGGTCGCCGCCCGCGCTCATTTGTACTCGATCATCGCTTGCTTGCGCAGTTCTTCAAGATATTTCTTCGATTCGGTTTCGAACCGCTTGCTGAAAATCTGTTCGCGCACTTCGCGCTTGGCCGGCGAATCAGAGACGCTCTGCTTTTTGTCGCAGAGCGCGAACATCTGCAGGCCCTGTGGCGTGACATCCGGGGTGGTCAGCCGCCCCACCTCCATGCCGCCGAGCAATTCGCGCAATTGCGGCGACAGATCCGCGGAACCGCGTGTGATCGGTTCGCGCACGGCGACGTCGCGCAGCGCGCGCGCGATCGTCAGCCCCTCGTTGCACGACAGGAAACGGCCGCGCAGGTTGTCCGCCTCGCGGCGCTTGGTTTCGATGACCGTTTCGCTCGATCCGCTCGGCACGATGATCATCACCGGATAAAGCGTGTAAACATAGCCGACATCGTCCTTGTTGTCCTCGCTGCGCGAACGCAGCGCGAGAGCGATATCGGAGTCGCCGACCTGGAGCGTGGAATTGAACTTGCCCCGCACCAGTTGCTGCCAGGTCAATTCGGCCTTGATGCGCGCCTTGATGGCGTTCGCGGTAATGCCGGCATGGTCGAGCACCTGTGCGAACTGCGCCGGCGCAATGCCCTGCCGCCGCGCCATCGTCTCGAAGGCGCTGTTGACCTCTGCGTCGCTGACCTCGAGCCCGTAGGACTTCGCTTTGGCGATCTTGATGCGGTCGTCGATCAGTTCGTTGATGACTTCCTGGCGGCTCGGTGCCTTATGGGTCATGGATGCGAGCAGCTTGGTGCGCTGTTCGATGTCGAGTTGGGTGATCGGCGAGCCATTGGCGATGACGACGACTTGGGCCCGCGCAGCGCCAGATAGCGCCAGCGGCGCAGCAAGCAGAGCCGCCGCCACAAGCCGTGCCACGACCGTCATTTTCGTGCTCAACATCGCAACGCTCATAATTGCGTTTCAATCAGCCGTTTCCGGCCACCATCCTCAGAGGCCGCCCACGCCGCTGACGTTTTGGCTTACCGCGGTCCCGCCCAAGGTGCGCAGACTGAGCTGCAGCATGATTGTGTGGTCGAGGACCGGAGCGCCGCTTCCGTAGCTGTAGTTTGTAATGTAATTCGCGGCCAAGATGAGGCAATCGTCGATATAGCCAAGGCCGATGCGGGTTTGGTCGAATTTATCGGCGTTGATGTCGTAACGGGCGGCGCCGAGCAGCACCCAGTTGGCGTCGAGCTTGACCGATCCGGAACCGAGAACGCCCTGGCGGCGGTCGAGAAAGCCGAGCAGCGGCTGCGCGGCATAGTCGCCATAGAGCAGGCTGACGTTCCAGCGGTCGAAGGTGGCGCTCGCCTCCAGTTCGGTGCGCTGGACGCTAAACGTGTCGTGGTCGAAGCGGAAGCGCGAGGTGAAGGTGTAGGTCTTGTTGGGCTGGAACGAAACGCGGGCGACATAATCCGACAACCGGGTGTCGAGGCCACTGTTGAGCCCGGCGTTGCTGGGGTCGGCCTCCGCGAACGAATTCGCGCCAAACAGGCTGTAGGACTGCCCGAACAGGGCGTTGACGAAGCCGCCCTGGTTGAACTGCGCGGTGTACTGCATGCCGTAATTGGCGCGGCCGCCGCCCTCGACGCGATCCCAGCCGGAGAACTTGTCGACACGGAACAGGTTGCTGTCGTCGAACACGAAGCTCTGCGCATCCTCGTTTGGCCATTTGCCGACCTGCGGCTCGTTCGGGCGCGCGATCACCTGCGCGATCGGCTCGACGGTCTGCGTTCCCCAGGACTCCGCGCTGATGAATGGAAAGCGGTATTCAAAGCCGACGGTCGGCATGGCGCGCACGAGATTGGTGTCGCCGGTATTGATGAAATTGGACACGCCCGGGTCGGAATCGATCTGCATGGAGCCGGCGTCGGCGCGCACCGAGGCAAACGGCGTGAACACCTCTCCGATCGGGTCGGTGAAGCTGCGGCGCCATTTGGTCTCCGCCGAGAAGCGGCTATAGGTCCCGGGCACGCCATGCAGGACGCAGCTCGCCGAGTTTTTCACCGCCGGATCGGCGGTCTGTGTGCAGGTTCCGCTGTTGAGCGCGCTCTGCGTGACCGGGTCGAAATTCGCCGATTGGCGGGTCAGGCTGGTGAAATTGATATCGTAGCCGAGCTCGCCGCCGAGCACCGGATGGTCGAAGGTGTAGTTGTAGTCGACGACCGGATGGATGACGGGGATCTGGCCCTGCGCGTCTGCCGTCGAGAAGCCGTAGTAATAGATGCTGCGCGCATCGAAATAGCTGCGATTGCCCTTGCCCGTGAGATAAAGCTGCGAAATGCCTTCGCTCGAGCCGGTGAAGAATGGATCGCTCGATGTGTAGCGCGACAAATGCGGGTTGTAGTCCTGCAAGAAGGTCTTGTCGGTCAGCGCCACCCCGTCCCAGCCCCAGATCCACTTGTCGGTGAGCGCGAACTGACCCGTGCTTTCGATGCTGCCGCGGAAGTCGCGGTAGCCGGGCGCATTTTCCCCGGTGGCGCTGGCGAAGTAGTTCTTGTCGAGCTGCTCGATGCCGGCGCCGCGAATCGAGTAGGCGCCGTTGATCAGGCGCTGGCGGAATTCGCCCTGAAGCAGCACGCCCTGCTTGGTGGTGATCATCGGCGAGAACGTGGCGTCGTAATCCGGCGCCAGCGCCCAATAGTAGGGAACCTCGAGCGCCTGGCCATAGACCGATGTCGAGGTAATCGACGGCGTGAGCACGCCGGTCTTGCGCTTGACCGTGGGGTCGGGCGCAGAGAAATACGGCAGCCACGCCACCGGATGGCCCCAGAACTCGAGGCTTGCGTCCTCAAAATAGATCATCTTTTCGTTCTGGTCGTGAATGATGCGCGCGGCCTTGACCTGCCACTCCGGCGGCTTTTTTGGATTGTCCTTGCAGGGCTCGCAGGCGGTATAGACGCCGCTGTGAAAGATCGTGAAGTTGCCGCTCGAGCGCTCCGCGCGCGCGGCCGCCATGCGCGTCTGGTCCGGCGAGTCAAGGCGCAGCGAGTCGACAAAGCCGTTCCGATAGTCGTCGGACAAGTCCATGATGTCGCCATAGGTGACCTTGCCGTCGGCTTCGGTGAGCCGGACATTGCCTTCCGCATGCAGGCGCTTGCTGGTTTCGTCGTAGACGACCTTGTCGGCTTCGAGCGTCGAGCCGCCGTAATAGATCTGCACATTGCCGACGGCGGCGACGCGGCGGTTGGCATAGTCGTAATCGATCTCTCGCGCGCGCACGAGCATCTGCTTCTGCCCGGACTTTTCGCGCTCGACGGCGATCGTGGATTTTTTCAGCGCCGGCCGTTGCGGGAATGTCAGTTCCTGGGCGAATAGCGGCTCACCTGCCAAAACGCCGGCACCGGCGAGCAGAACGAGGACGGCCATGATGCGGGCGGCACTGCGACCGTGCCGCCGGCGTGCTGGTGGACGAGCGCGACGCCCCGCCATCACCCGTCCTCCTGGTACAACAACGCTATCGAGCCCGTCAGCCCGCCGACGAGCACGGGCAGCCAGGCCGCTGCAACTGGGTGAAGCAGGTCGGCCTTGCTTAAATCCTCGGTTACTTTGGATAAAACGTAAAGCAGAAACCCCGCTGCGACGCCACTTAAAACCATCTTTTGCACGCCGCCGAAGCGGAAAAACCGTAGACTGACCGCGGCGGCAAGGAAAACCATGGCGACCAGCAAAAACGGCCGCGCGATAAGCTTCTGGAACTGCAATCTATAGCCTGCGGCCACAAGTCCGGCGTGTTCGGCAATCGTAATATACGTTGGCAGCTCCCAAAACGGCACGGTCTCGGGCGTGGCAAAACTTTCGCGGGCCTGCTCCGGCGTGAGGCTGGTCTTGAGCAAATAAACCGATTGGTCTTCCGGCTTGGTTCCGATCTCGAAGACCCGCGCGTCGAGCAGGTGCCAGACGCCCGGATGCAACACGGCCGCGCGCGCTTCGATGCGCTGTTTGAAGGCGCCGTCATTGTCGAAGGTGAAGACCGACACGCCGCTGAGTTCCGCGCCTTGGTCGCGGCTCGATTTGGCGTTGATGATGGCCGATCCCGTATCGTCGCGCTGGCTCGCCCAGAACGGACCGCCGCCGCCGCCAAAGCCCTGCTCGGTCTGGCCGAATACTTCGGCTTCGAAGCGCTTGGATCGCTCCTGCAGAATGGCGGCGACAGGATTGTAAAGCGTGGTGGCGAGGGCGCCGAGAACGAAAGCCGTCAGCAGCGCCGGCGCGATGAATTGCCAGGCCGAGACACCGGACGAGCGCGCAACGACCAGTTCAAGCCGGCGCGACAAATTGAGATAGCAGGACATGGCGCCGATCAGCACGCAGAACGGCATCAGGCGCTCGGTGACCTGCGGGATGCGATAAAACGAGGTTTTTGCCACCAGCAGCGCCGAGACATGCGGGATGTCGGCCGCACGCCGCATCAGTTCGATGTAGTCGAGCAGCGCGGTCAGCAGAAAAAGACTGACGAACACCAGCATAACCGCGCTGAGGAAGCGCATGCCGAAATATCGTGCCAGGGTTCCCGCAAAGATCGGCATGTTTTACGTCACGACGTTGCGAAGCGGCGGCTGATGCGCTCGGTGAGAGCGGCAATCCATTCGGCGATGAAGGCGGGCGGTTCGACGATGATGCCGCGGCGAATAACGCTGAGCCCGAGAACGAAGGCGGCGATCAGCGCGATAAATTGCAGCCAGACCATCCAGGGGAAGTTGACCCCGAACACCGTCGAGACGAAGCCGGTCAAGCGCAGCAATCCCACCCCGCCGATGGCGGCGATCAGCGACAGCGTGCGGCTCTGCCGATTGGTGCGCGGAGCGCCGAGATAGGCAAACGCAATTACCAGGAAGGCGAGCGGATAGAACGGCGCCATCAGGCGGTCGAACAATTCGGAGCGGAATTGTCCGGGCTGTTCGGCGTAAAGCGGATCCTTGCGGTCCGGGAACAGGAGTTGCCACAAAAAGCGCTCGCGAATTGAGTATTTCACCGCCTGCGCGCCACCGGCGAATTGCGATAGATCGAAGGCGTAGCGGTCGAAGGCCACCATGGCGGGGTCGCGTTCGGTTGCCTGCTGGCGCTGCACCATGCCTTTTTGCAGGACCAGGAACGTGCCCTTGTCGTTGTCGAGCAGTTCGCCGGCTTCCGCCAGCACGGTGACGCGCTCGGCCGGGTCACGCTGGTCGTCGAGGAAAATGCCGAGCAACTGGCCATTGCCGCGCCGCTCGCGCACACGGATGGTCACGCCGCTTTCGATCGTGGAAAAGCGGCCCGGCTGCACAACATTGGTGACCACATTGGCGCGCACTTCGGTGAGCCAGTCGCGCAACATGCGTAGGCCTTTGGGCGCGAAATAAGCGCTGATCGCCAGCACAAGCAGCGATACGACGAGCGTCACCGGCACGAAGGCGCGCAACAGCGCCCACGGCGAGATGCCGGCTGAGTTCATCACGATGATCTCGGAATCGGTCGACAGCTTGTTGAGGACATGCGCAACCGCGATCAGCAGCGCGATCGGCGCGATCACCAGCACGAGCAGCGGCACGATCAACCCGGTGATGCCGACGAAGACCAGAACGTTCTGGCCCTGGCTGGTCATGATGTCGATATCGCGCAGCGCCTGCGTGACCCAGATCACCGCCGTCAGGCTGACCAGCACGATCACAAACGCGGCAAACGTCGTGCGGAAAATATATCGATCGATCGACCCCATCCGCGACGCCGTCCCCAATACCGAAATGCGCGGCCTTTGCCCCCGGTCCCCTCAACCGGACGCCAAGGCCGCGGCAGCCTCGTCCCAACCCGCGTTTACGTTTACCTTGTTCGCCCGACAAAGTGGCCGGGCAAAGGCAAAGCCATTGAACATGCACAATAAAAAGTTAATGGCCGCTGGCCTAGCGCGGCGCAAAAAGGCACTGCTCGGCTGCGATTCTCGCGTCCCAAAGGCGTCGCCGTCGCGGCACGCGCGGCTCCCTGGAAGAGCGGGTTTGTCCGCCGGCTGTGCAAGCCGGGCCGATTTGGGCTTTGCAGACGGGGTTCCGGCGGTCCATATGGGCGGAATACCCGCCCGGGCCCTCAGCGCCCCTGGAATTAAGGATTATCTCCCATGTCCGATGCCCTGACGCTGGGCTTTAGCGCCCTTGCCGCCGCGCCCAAGGGCGTTCTCGTCGTGTTCTGCGACGATGGCCTCAAATTCGGCGCGGCGAGCCGCCGGGCACTCGCGCCGAGCGGCGATCTGGTCGCCCGTGCGGCCAAGGCCGAACGCTTTACCGGCAAGAGCGGCTCGGCACTGGAACTGGTCATGCCCGAGGGCCTCGGTCTGCCACGCCTTGTGGTGGTCGGCGTCGGCAAAACCGCCGATCTGCAGCCCAAGGATTTTCTCAAATTCGGCGGTCTCGCTTTGGGCAAGCTGCCGCCCAGCGCGACCGAGGCAACCGTACTGGCGGAATTGCCCGGCGGGGCCATGAGCCCGGCGCGGGCGGCCGATCTGGCGCAGGGCATGCGGCTGCGCGCCTACGCCTTCGACCGCTACAAGACCAAGCGCAAGGAGGAGGATCGTCGCGCCAACGTCAAAGTGAGCATCGCGGTGAGCGATGCCGGAGCGGCGCGCAACGCCTTTGCCCCGCGTGCGGCGGTCGCCGATGGCGTCGATACGGCGCGCGACCTGGTGAACGAGCCTGCCAACGTGCTCTATCCGGAGGAATTCGCCCGCCGCGCTGGCGCGCTGAAGAAGGCCGGCGTCGCGGTCGAGGTGCTCAACCTCGCGGCGATGAAAAAGCTTGGCATGAACGCGCTGCTCGGCGTCGGCCAGGGCTCGGCGCGCGAAAGCCGCGTGGTGGTGATGCGCTGGAACGGCGGCCGCAAAGGCGAGGCGCCGGTCGCGTTCATCGGCAAGGGCGTTTGTTTCGATACCGGCGGCATCTCGATCAAGCCGGCCGCCGGCATGGAAGACATGAAAGGCGACATGGCGGGCGCCGCCTGCGTCGTCGGATTGATGCAGGCGCTGGCCGCGCGCAAAGCGAAGGCCAATGCGGTCGGCATCATCGGCCTGGTGGAGAACATGCCGGACGGCAACGCCCAGCGCCCCGGCGACATCGTCAAGTCGATGTCGGGGCAGACCATCGAGGTCATCAACACCGATGCCGAAGGCCGCCTCGTGCTTGCCGACGTGCTCTGGTATGCGGCCAAGCAGTTCAAGCCGAAATTCATGATCGATCTGGCGACGCTGACCGGCGCCATCGTCGTCGCGCTTGGTCACGAGCACGCCGGGCTGTTTTCCAACGACGAAAGGCTTGCCGAGAGGCTCATCAAGGCCGGCCAGGACACCGGCGAGCTCGTCTGGCGCATGCCGCTCGCCCCCGAATACGACAAGCTGATCGATTCCAGATTCGCCGACGTGAAGAACACCGGCAACGGC
>DATJYA010000243.1:0-6332 GCA_035499835.1 Pseudolabrys sp. | reverse complement strand
GAGGATGAAAAGGTCGAGATCGCGCGCAAGCACCTGATCCCGCACGCGATCGCCAAGCACGGCCTCGATCCGAAGGAATGGTCGATCGACGATGAGGGCCTGCTGACGCTGATCCGCCGTTACACGCGGGAAGCGGGCGTGCGCAATCTCGAGCGCGAACTGTCCACGCTGATCCGCAAGGCGGTCAAGGAACTGATGACGTCGAAGAAAAAGACGATCACGGTCACCGCGGCGAACCTCGGCGACTATCTCGGCGTGGCAAAATACCGCTATGGCGAGATCGAGGCGGAGGACCTCGTCGGCATGGTCACCGGTCTGGCCTGGACCGATGTGGGCGGCGAGCTGCTCACCATCGAAGGCACGTCGATGCCCGGCAAGGGGCGCATGACGGTCACCGGCAACCTGCGCGATGTGATGAAGGAGTCGATCTCGGCGGCGGCGTCTTACGTCCGCTCGCGGGCGGTTGCCTTCGGCATCGAGCCGCCGCTGTTCGACAAGCGCGACATCCACGTGCACGTGCCGGAAGGCGCAACGCCCAAGGATGGTCCGTCGGCCGGCGTCGCCATGGTCACCGCCATCGTATCGGTAATGACCGGCATCCCGGTGCGCCGCGACGTCGCCATGACCGGCGAGATCACGCTGCGCGGCCGCGTGCTGCCGATCGGCGGGTTGAAGGAGAAGCTGCTGGCCGCCGCGCGCGGCGGCATGAAGACCGTGCTGATCCCGGAGGAGAACGCCAAGGACCTCACGGAAATCTCCGACACGATCAAGAAGAACCTCGAGATCGTGCCCGTGTCGCGCATGGACGAAGTGCTTGCCAGGGCGCTGGTGCGCAAGCCGGAACCCATCGAATGGGACGAGACCAAGGTCGCCGTCCCGGCAGAAACCGCGGCTGCGGAAACGGCGGCCGAGGAAGACGGCTCCGGCCTGACCGCGCATTAAGTGCGGGTCAACCACATCGCGAATAGAAAACGGCGCCGCAAGGCGCCGTTTTCATTTGACCGTCAAACTCCTGGCGGGCGGCGCTTGCATCGCCGGTGCGACCGGCGATATTGAAGCCTTCTTCTGTTGCGCGCGATCTCACCGGGAAGGGGTTTAAGGGCGATTAGCTCAGTTGGTAGAGCGCCTCCTTTACACGGAGGATGTCGGCGGTTCGAGTCCGTCATCGCCCACCAAAATCGGCCTGGTCGACGGCCGCGCGATGCCGGCGCTGCCCGCGTCCCAGCGGCAGGATCGACGTGAACGGAATGCCGGGCAACCGCCGCGGGCACTCAGATAGCGGTCGTGATACTGGCAAATGCCGTCGTCGGCGCGCACGGATCCGCACCGAACTCAAACTACTCAAAAGTTTGCGATTGCCGGCGGCAAAGCATCCTTGTCGTCGATCGGGGCTAGCAGCTTCGAACTGACGAGGGCCGCAAATGAAAAATATTTTGCGTGCGTCCGTGCGGCGAACTGGAATTTCCTTTTTATTTTCGCGCTTTCATTGCTTCGTTAGGCTGCGGCGCATTTATTGGGGGTCCATTCACTCGGGTCATGCCGCCGAAAGCCGATGTCGCCCATTCCGAAGACTGCGCCGTTTCCCGAAGAGGAAATCGAGCTCCTCAATCGCGTCGTCGGTCCGGCCACGCCGATCCAGAGGGCGTGGCTCGCAGGGTTCTTGGCTGGCCTGGAAGCATCGTCCGCGCCGCCGCAGGCGGCATCGGCGCCGGTTCCGGCGGAGCCGCTCACGATTGTCTATGCGAGCGAGTCGGGAAATTCAAAACGCCTTGCCGGCGATCTGGCGAAAAGCGCCCGCAAGAATGGCCTCAAGCCGACCATCGTCGACATGGCCGATCTCGACGTTGCGACGCTTGCCGCCGGCACACGTCTCGTAGTTATCGCCGCGACCTGGGGCGAGGGCGAGCCGCCGGCGCGCGCCGCGCGCGCCTATGCCGAATTGATGAGCGACAAGGCGCCGCGTCTCGACGGCGTCGAATTCGGCGTGCTGGCGCTGGGCGATACCGCCTATGTCGAATTCTGCGCCATCGGCAGGGCAATCGACGAGCGACTTGAAGCGCTCGGCGGCAAACGCGTGGTTGATCGCATCGATTGCGACCTCGATTTCGAGTTGCCTGCGGGCGACTGGATCGGCAAGGCGGTTAAGGCGCTGGCGCCGCCGGAGGCCGGCCGCGGCACGGTGATCGAGGTTGATTTCGGCAAGGCCGTGACGGCGCCGAAGGTCGACGTCGTCGAAGCGGAAATTACCGAGCACGTGAACCTGAACTCGTCGCGATCCGATAAAGAGACGGTCCATCTCGTTCTGTCCTTCGATGGCGCCGCGCCCCTGTATGAGCCGGGAGATTCGCTCGACGTCTATGCCGAGAACGATCCGGCCGCGGTCGACGAATTGCTCAGCGCAGGGGGGTTGTCCGGCGAGGCCGCGTTACGCGCTGAGTTCGTCAAATCGCGCGACATCAACACCTTGTCGATGAAAACGCTGGAAACCTACGGCAATGTCGTCGGCCACCGCGACGTCAAGGCCATGATCGAGAAAGGCGAGGCGCAGGCCTGGATCGCCGGCCGCCAGCTCATCGATCTGGTCACGTCCTATCCAATCGCACTCACGGCGGAACACCTGCGGGCGCTGACGCGGCCGCTGGCACCGCGGGCCTATTCAATCGCGTCCTCGCGCCGAGAGGTCGGAAATGAGGCGCACCTTCTCGTCTCCGCGGTGCGATACGACAGCCACGGCCGGTCGCGCAAAGGCGTCGCCTCAAATTACATCGCCGAGCGGCGCCGGCGCGGCGAGCGTGTGCGCGTGAAGCTGCGGCCGAACCGGCATTTCGCGCTGCCGGCGCCAGACAAGGACATCGTCATGGTCGGCCCCGGAACCGGCATTGCCCCGTTCCGGGCCTTCGTGCAGGAGCGCCGCGCCACCGCGGCGAAAGGCCGCAGTTGGCTGTTCTTCGGCGACCGGCAATTCACCCACGATTTCCTTTACCAGCTCGAGTGGCAGGACGCGCTCGAGGACGGATCGCTGACGCGTATGGATGTGGCGTTTTCGCGCGACCAGCCGGAAAAGCGATACGTGCAGGATCGCCTGTGGGAGAAACGCCGCGAGTTGGTCGAATGGCTCGACGGCGGCGCCTATTTCTATGTCTGCGGCGAGGCCAAAGCGATGGCCAAAGACGTGCGCGCGACGCTGGTGCGCGCCTATGCCGACGTGAAGTCGCTCACGGCGGAGGCGGCGGAACAGGCTGTGATTGGCCTGGAGCGCGACAAGCGCTATCTGCAAGATACTTACTAGTAGCCGCAAAGACGGCAGCACGCCATGGCTGACGACGTTTCGCGCAACGAGCGTATCAAGGAAGCGAGCAATTACCTGCGCGGCACGCTGGCCGAGGGTCTGCGCGAGGAAATCACCGGAGCGATCGTTGAGGACGATCAGCAATTGGTGAAGTTCCACGGCATGTATCTGCAAGACGACCGCGACCTGCGCCCCGAGCGCACGCGCAAGAAGATGGAGAAGGCCTTTTCTTTCATGATTCGCGTACGCGTGCCTGGCGGCGAGCTCAAGCCCGCGCAGTGGCTCGCTCTTGATCGCGTGGCGCGCGACTACGGCAATCACACCATGCGGCTGACCACGCGGCAAACCGTCCAACTGCACGGCGTGATCAAATCGAACCTGAAGTCGACCCTGAAGCAGATCGACGCCGCCCTGCTCAACTCCATCGCCGCGTGCGGCGACGTCAACCGCAACGTCATGTGCGGCGCCAATCCCGATCAGTCGCGCGCGCACGTGGCGGCGCTCGCGCTTGCGCAGGCGGTTTCCGATCGCCTGACGCCGCGCACGCCAGCCTACCGGGAGATCTGGCTGGAAGGCGAGAGAATTGCCGGCGGCGAGGAAGAAGTCGTCGAGCCGATCTACGGCAAGACCTATTTGCCGCGCAAATTCAAGACCGTCGTGGCGGTGCCGCCTTCGAACGACGTCGACGTATTTGCGCATGATCTCGGTTTTATCGCAGTCGTCGATGGCAACGGCGATATCGCCGGATGGAATGTGACGGTTGGCGGCGGCATGGGCATGACTCACGGCGAACCGGATACTTATCCGCGCACCGCCGACGTCATGGGCTTTTGCACGACGCCCGATGCTCTGGCCATCGCCGAAGCGGTGGTCACCGTGCAGCGCGATTGGGGTGACCGCCTCAACCGCAAACACGCGCGGCTCAAATACACCATCGAGGACCGCGGCCTCGATCGTTTTCGCGCCGAGGTCGAGAAGCGTGCCGGCGTCAAGCTCGGCCGCGCCCGCGCCTTTGTCTTTACCTCGACCGGCGACCGTTACGGCTGGAGCGAAGGCGACAGCGGCCGCGCGCATCTTACGCTGTTCGTTCAGAACGGGCGCCTGCGCGATGCCGGGCCGGGAGCGCAGCAGCTTTCGGCGTTGCGGCAGATTGCCGAGAGTCACGACGGCGACTTCCGCATTACACCGAACCAGAACCTCATCATCGCCAACGTGCCCGCCGACCGGCAGGCCCGGTTTTCACACATTGCCGGCGAAAACGGCCTGCTGGCGCCCTTGTCGGGGCTGCGCCGCAATTCGATGGCCTGCGTGGCGCTGCCGACCTGCGGCCTGGCTCTGGCCGAAAGCGAGCGCTATCTGCCCGACCTGCTGGGCGCGCTGGATGAACGGCTCGCGGCGCACGGCTTGTCCGCCGACGACATCGTGATCCGCATGACCGGCTGCCCGAACGGCTGCGCGCGGCCCTATCTCGCCGAGATCGGCTTGGTCGGCAAAGGGCCCGGGCGCTACAATCTCTATCTTGGCGGCGCTTTCGACGGCTCCCGCCTCAACAAGCTCTACGCCGAGGACATCGAACACGAAGCGATTATCCCGGCGCTCGATCCGATCTTCTCGGCTTATGCGAGGGATCGACGGCATGGCGAGCGCTTTGGCGATTTCACGATCCGCGCCGGCCTTGTTGCGGCTACCGGCAATGGCCGCGATTTCCACGCCAATACCGGCAAGCAAGGCGCTGCATGAGCGTCAGCGAAAGGAAAGCGAAGGAAACGCGCCCGGCGCGCATGGGTCCGCTGGCGCGGATGCCGGTGTTTTTCGCCCTCGACGGCAAACGCGCGGTCGTCGCCGGCGGCAGCGCCGCCGCGGCCTGGAAGGCGGAACTGCTGTCGGCGGCAGGGGCTGCGGTCGATGTCTACGCGCAGGATGTCTGCGAGGAGATGGCGCAAGTCGTCGGCGATCCGCCGCGCGGGCGCATCGCCCTGCATCGGCGCCACTGGCGGGCCGACGACCTGCGCGGCGCCGCCATCGCCGTCGGCGCCTTCGCGGACGAGCAAAGCGCCGGGGTCTTTGCCGATGCCGCCCGGGTTCGCGGCGTCCCCGTCAACGTCATCGACAAGCCGGCGTTCTGCGATTTTGCCTTCGGCGCCATCGTCAACCGCTCGCCGCTGGTGATCGGCATATCGACGGACGGCGCCGCGCCGGTGTTTGCCCAGGCGATCAGGGCCAAGCTCGAAGGGTTGTTGCCGAAGGGCTTTGCGCTGTGGGCCGAGGCCGCTTCGCGCTGGCGCGCGGCGGTGAAAGGCTCCGGCCTGCCGTTTCCGGCGCGGCGCAAGTTCTGGCAGCTGTTCACCGCGCATGCGCTGACGCATCCCGACCGCGCGCCGGGCAATGACGACTTCGTCGGCTTGCTCAACGAGGTGAGGGGGCTCGGCGGTGCGGTCGAGAATGGCTCGGTCACGCTGGTCGGCGCCGGGCCCGGCGATCCGGAACTGCTGACGCTGCGCGCCGTGCGCGCGCTGCAATCGGCCGACGTCATCCTGTTCGACGATCTCGTTTCGCGCGCGGTGCTCGACTTTGCCCGCCGCGAGGCGAAGAAGCTGCTGGTCGGCAAGACCGGTTACGGCCCCTCCTGCAGGCAGAACGACATCAACGCGCTGATGGTTGGCCTCGCCAAGCAGGGCAAGCGCGTGGTGCGGCTCAAGGGCGGCGATCCGCTGATCTTTGCCCGCGCCAGCGAGGAGATCGCGGCCTGCAAGGAGGCCGCTATCGCCGTCGATGTCGTGCCCGGCATCACCGCCGCGCAAGGCGCCGCCAGCCGTCTCGGCATTGCGCTCACCGGGCGCGGGCAGGCGCGGCGGCTGCAATACATCACCGGCCACGCCCGCGACGGCAAGCTGCCGCAGGATATCGATTGGCACAGCCTTGCCGACCCGAGCACGACCACCGCCGTCTACATGCCGGCGAAGACCCTGGCGGCGCTGATCGCCAAGGCAATCGAACAGGGCCTCGATCCGCAAACGCCGGCGCTCGCTGTCGCGCGGGCCAC
>DATJYA010000242.1:0-5201 GCA_035499835.1 Pseudolabrys sp. | reverse complement strand
GGGGTGGGATTGGGTCATGACCGCATCATACACGCGTCCACAGCGAGCGGACGAACTGCAATTTCATGCCGGCGCGCTCCATATTGCGATGCGACTGCGACAGGAAAGCCGCACCGGAGACGGCGATGTCTGCGCCCGACGCGGCGGCGGCCGCAAGCCGTGCCCGCAACAGCTCCGCGTGCAGCCCGCGGCCCCGGAAGGCTTTCGCCGTCGCCGCATCGGCAAGATAAGCCGCTCCGTCGTTGACGTAGAGGATCGCGGCAGCAGCCGGGATCCCGTCGACGCGGCAGAAGTACAGCGACCAGCCCGGCTGTTCGGACCAAGCGCGGACATTGCGCTTGAAGCCGTCATGCTGCGCCTCGGGGATGCCCCAACTCACCACGTAAGCGTCGAGAAACGCCGCAAAACTCTTCGCGTCGCGCACGCACTCGACACCGCCGGGCGCAGCGCCTAGTTCCGCGCGCGGCGAGCCAATCAGCGCAGCGTGAAAGCCGGTCGTCGCCAAGCCGAGCCGGGACAATTCACGGCTCGTTGCCGCCTCCGCCATTGCGGGCACGATCTCGACCTGCGGGCGCGCGGCGTTGTCGTCATACCAGTCCAGCGCCGGCGCGAGCTCGCCTTCGTCGCCCGGCTCGAAGCCGACGATGCGGTTGAACGAAGGCACCGGCAAATTTTTTGCCTTCAACGCCCAACCGGCCTTGCCGAAGCGGCGGTAGCCGATGCCGATTGGATTGCCGTCAAGCGCTTCCAGAACCTTCATGCGCGATAGCGTGTAGGCAATGTCGATGGCGATCGTGCGCCGGATCAGTGCGAGGGACGGGGCGAGACTTGGATCAATGCTCATCGCCAGTCATTATGTGCGCCGGCGCATCTATCGCCACGGCACCGGCTGTTCAATTGCCTCTTCCCAACGCTTGCCGTCGAAGGTCTTGATCGACAGCGCCGACAAATCGATGCCGTCGATGCAGCGCACGTTGACGTCGATCTTGTCCGGATCGGAGCGCGGCACGTAGAAGGCGTGGATGCCGCAATGCTTGCAGAAGGTATGCTTGGCGACGCCGGTGTTGAACGTGTAGGTGGTCAGATCGTCCTTGCCGCTGATGAGTTCGAATTGCTCCGGCGGCACGATCAGGTGCAAAAAGCCTTTCTTGCTGCACATCGAGCAATTGCAGAAGGTGACGCGATCAAGATCGGCGGTGACCTTGAAACGCACTTTGCCGCAGTGGCAGCCGCCTTGCATCGTCTTCATGACGCGTTACTCGTCTTCGCTAAACAATCCAAACTGACCTGGGTCCCGCGCCGGCTCGGCGAGGCCGAGATGCTTGAAGGCATGCGAGGTGAGCAGCCGCCCGCGCGGCGTGCGCTGCACCATGCCCTTCTGGATGAGGAACGGCTCGATGATGTCCTCGATGGCATCGCGCGGTTCGCTCAGGGCGGCGGCGAGCGTATCGACGCCGACCGGCCCGCCGCCGTAGCTCTCGGCAATGGTCGTCAGGTACCGCCGGTCCATGGCGTCGAGGCCCAAGGCATCAACGTCGAGCTCGCGCAGGGCGCGGTCGGCAACCTTGCGGTCAATTGATTTGGCGCCGTCGACGTGGGCGAAGTCGCGCACGCGGCGCAACAGCCGCCCGGCAATGCGCGGCGTGCCGCGAGCGCGGCGCGCGATTTCGTTGGCGCCGTCCGCCGTGATGCTCAGGCCCAGCACGCGGGCGCCGCGGTTGACGATCTGCTCCAACTCGGCCTCGCTGTAGAAATTGAGTCGCACCGGAATGCCGAAACGGTCGCGCAGCGGATTGGTGAGCAGGCCGGCGCGGGTGGTGGCGCCGACCAGCGTGAACGGCGCCAAGTCGATCTTCACCGAGCGCGCCGCCGGGCCTTCGCCGATGATCAAATCGAGCTGGAAGTCCTCCATCGCCGGATAGAGGATTTCCTCGACCGCTGGATTGAGCCGGTGGATCTCGTCGATGAAGAGGACGTCGCGCGGCTCGAGATTGGTGAGCAATGCGGCGAGGTCGCCGGCCTTGGCGATCACCGGGCCCGAGGTGGCGCGGAAATTGACGCCGAGCTCGCGGGCGACGATCTGCGCCAGCGTCGTCTTGCCCAAGCCCGGCGGGCCGACGAACAGCACGTGGTCGAGCGATTCCTTGCGCGCCCGCGCCGCCTCGATGAAAACGCTGAGATTGGCGCGCGCCTTCTCCTGGCCGATGAATTCGGCGAGCCGCTGCGGGCGCAAAGTTGCGTCGACGTCGTCGTCGCGTTTGTCGGCTGCCACAAGACGCGGATTGGCGCTCATGTCATGCCCCGGTTGTATTTGTTCGGCAGCAGCGAGGCGATGGTGGCGCGCTTCGGGGCCCGGCCGTTCGGCACAATCACCTTCGCCTTGGCGTCGTAATCGTGGATCAATTCGCGGCAGGCGCCGCAGGGCGACACCACGACTATGCCGCCGCGTTCGCCGGGCTTAGGATGGCGCACGGCGACGATGGTTTCGATGCCCTGGTCGCCTTTTTCGGTGAGCGCGCGGCCGATGGCGATCGCTTCGGCGCAGATCGCGCCGCGGCCGACATAGGCATCGAGATTGACGCCGGTGACGATGCGGCCGTCGCGCGTGCGCAAGGCGGCACCGACCTCCTGCCACTTGTTGCGGTAGCGCGAGGCGATGGCTTGCGTCGCGGCGGCGATCAATTCCTTGTCCTTCTTGCTCAGCGGCATCTGCTACTCATCGCACCGATTATCGTGCCAGTTCCTTCAAACCCTGCCGGATCAGCGTCGCCGTGTCGGCCCCCTCGCCGGCGCTGCGTGCGGCGGCAGCGATCGCGGCGGCGGCCTGCGGTTGCCCATAGCCGAGATTGACCAGCGCGGAAACCGCATCCATCACGGGCCTTGGCGCCCGCATTTCCTCGAGCGCGCCGGTCAACTGGACCACCGCCGGGTCGATCGAGGCAAATTCCGGCGCCTTGTCCTTGAGCTCCGTGACGATGCGCTCGGCGACCTTCGGCCCGACGCCGGGCGCGCGCGAGATCGCCGCCTTGTCGCGCATGGCGACGGCGGAGGCGAGTTCGGGAACCTTCAGCGTGCCGAGCACCGAGAGCGCGACCTTGGCGCCGACGCCCTGCACGGTCTGCAACAGGCGGAACCATTCGCGCTCGATGTCGCTTCCAAATCCGAACAGCCTGATCTGATCCTCGCGCACATGGGTTTCGATCGACAGCGTCGCCGGCTGCCCCGGCGGCGGCAGTGATTGCAGCGTCCGCGCCGAGCAATGCACCTGATAGCCGACGCCGCCGACATCGAGGATGACGTAATCCGCGCCGTAAGAATCGATGATGCCTTTGAGCTTGCCGATCATCTCGCCGCAACCTTCATCACCACGCTCGTCCGATGATGCGCGTGGCAGATGGCGATGGCCAGCGCGTCGGCGGCATCCTCGCTCTGTGGCTCGGCCTTCGGCAACAGCACGCCGACCATCATGCGAATCTGCGCCTTCTCGCCGTGGCCGGCGCCGACCACCGTCTTCTTCACCACATTGGGCGCGTATTCCGACACCGCGAGCCCGGCTTTGGCCGGCACCAGCATGGCGATGCCGCGCGCCTGGCCGAGCTTGAGCGTCGCCGTGGCATTGGCGTTGACAAAGGTCGCCTCCACCGCGGCCTCGGCCGGGGCATAGTCGGCGATGACCCGCGACAGCCCGTCATGCAGGGCGACCAGGCGGACGCCGAGATCGTCGCCCTCGCGCGTCTCCACCGAGCCGCAGGCCACATAAATCAGCCGGTTGCCGGCGCATTCGATCAGCCCCCAGCCGGTGCGGCGAAGGCCGGGATCGATGCCGAGGATGCGAATCGGGCATGCGCGCATGGTCCCGTTGATAGCCCCGCGCTGCCGTTCCGGCCACAGCGGCGCGCATGGCGCTATTCAATTCTTTTGATGACCGGGCGCAGGCCCGGCCTGCTAATGAAGGCGGCCGACCGGGCCAGGCCGCCATGTTCGATCCACAAGCATTTTCAATCTTCACCGATGCGGTGACCGACCGGCGCTTTGTCTTTGCCGCCGCCATCGCGACGCTGGCGGGTCTGGTGCGCGGCTTTACTGGCTTCGGCTCGGCGCTGATCTACATGCCGCTGATTTCGGCGGTCTATGGCCCGCGGCTCGCCGCGCCCACCTTGCTGCTCATCGACACCATCTGCAGTTTTCCCTTCGCGCTCAAGGTGATCCCCCACTGCAACTGGCGCGAGGTGCGGCTGGTGATGATCACCGGCGCGCTCTTGCTGCCGGTCGGCGTCGCCGCGCTGGTGCTCGTGAACGGGCTGGTGCTGCGCTGGTTCATCGCCACGCTGGTCCTGGCCGCGGTCGCCATTCTCGCCTCCGGCTGGCGCTATCACGGCAAGCCGACGGTTGCCGCCTCGCTCGGCGTCGGCGCCTTGTCCGGCTTCGGCGCCGGCGCGGTGCAGATCGCCGCGCCGCCGCTGCTCGTCTATTGGCTCGGCGGGCAGAACAGCGCCGCGACCGTGCGCGCCAACATCATGGTCTATTTCATCATGCAGGGTGTGCTGTCGTTTCTGTTTTATCTTTACGGCGCGCTGTTCACGACGCAGACGCTGGCGCTGGCGTTACTGCTCGGTGTGCCGTTCGGCATCGCGCTCGCCGTCGGCGCAAGCTGGTTCCACGGCACCAGCGATGTGTTCTATCGCCGCCTCTCCTACGCGATCATCGCCGCGGCGGGATTGATCAGCCTGCCGGTGTTTGATGCGCTAAGATAGGTGTCGGCGGAGCCGCGTGCCTAGGCGCTCATCTTCTGCATCAGCGCGTCGGACATCTCGAAATTGGCGTAGACGTTTTGCACGTCGTCGCTTTCGTCGAGCGCCTCGATCATCCTGATCAGCTTCTCGGCGGTCTCGTCGTCGACCGGCACGGTGGTCTGCGGCTTCCACAGGGTCGCCGTCTTCCGCGGCTCGCCGAATTTCGCTTCCAGCGCCTTGGCTACGTCGCGCAGCGTCTCCGGCGTGGTGAAAACCTGGTGGCCATCCTCGCTGGAGACGACGTCGTCGGCACCGGCCTCGATCGCGGCTTCGAGCATGGCGTCGGCGCTGGCGGCCTTGGCATCGTATTCGACCACGCCCACACGGCTGAACATGAAGGAGACGGCGCCGGTCTCGGCGAGGTTGCCGCCGCTCTTGGTGAGCGTGGCGCGCACTTCGCCGGCGGTG
>DATJYA010000241.1:0-3273 GCA_035499835.1 Pseudolabrys sp. | reverse complement strand
GCGGTCTGCTTGACGACGATGTTGGAGAACTCGGCCGGATCCTTCAGGCGGCCTTGCGTGCTGACCGAAATCTGGAACGCGCCCGGCTTGTCCATCGGCGGCTGATCGAGCACGCCGGACGCAACCTGCACATTCTGGCCTTGCAGCGCCGTCACCACATCGCCCGCGGTCAGGCCGACCGATTGCAGGCGGTCGGGGTCAAGCCAGACGCGCATGGCGTAATCGCGGCTGCCGAACACGGTGATCGAACCGACGCCGTCGACGCGGGTGAGCGTGTCGGTGATCTCGATGGTCGCATAATTCGAGATGAACAGCGTGTCGCGCGACTTGTCCGGCGAATAAAGATGAACGACCATCATCAGGTCGGGCGAGCTTTTTTGCACGGTGACGCCGATATTGCGCACGTCGGCCGGCAACCGCGGCTGCGCGATGGAGACGCGGTTCTGCACCTGCACCTGCGCGATATCGAGATTGGTGCCGATGTCGAAAGTGACCGATATGCTGAAGCGCCCGTCTCCGGTCGAATTCGACGTCAGATAGAGCATATTCTCGACGCCGTTGATCTGCTGCTCGATCGGCGTCACCACGGTGGACGCCACGACGTCGGCGCTGGCGCCCGGATACTGGCCGGAGACCGTGATCGTCGGCGGCGAGATCTCCGGGTATTGCGCGATCGGCAGGCGGAAAAACGCGACGGCGCCAAGGATCACGATCACGATCGAAACGACCGACGCAAAGATCGGCCGATCGATGAAGAAATGAGAAATACGCATCGGTCGTAACCGCGTTATTTCTTCGGCGCCGCGCCCACCGGGGCGGCCGCGGGCGCTGGAGCGCTCTGCTCCTGCGGCGTAACCTTTTGCCCGGCCCGCGCACGCATCAGGCCGTTGACAATGACGCGATCGTCGGGCCCGAGGCCTTCCTTGATGGCCCGCAGGCCGTCGGGCGTGGTCTGGCCGAGGGTGACGTATTTCTGCGCCACCGTGTCGTCGGCGCCGACGACGAGGACGAATTTGCGCACCTGTTCGGTGCCGATCGCCGCATCCGGAACCAGCAGTCCTTCATAGGGCGGCGAGGCGGGCACGCGAACGCGTGCGAACATGCCCGGCGTGAACAGTCCTTTCGTATTGGGAAATTGCGCGCGGCCGCGGATCGTGCCGGTCGAGCGATCGATCACGTTGTCGATGAAATCCATGCGGCCTTTGTGGTCGTAGCTGCTTTCGTCGATGAGCTTGAGCGCGACATCGACACCGGCGCCGCGGCTGGCGACGTCGTGGCCGAGCGCAGCCAAACGCTCGTAACGCAGGAACGAAGTTTCGTCGAACGTAAATTCGAACCGGATCGGATCGATCGAGACAATGGTCGCCAGCAGCGTTGTGTTTCCGCCGGTGCCCCCTGTCACCAGATTGCCGGGAGAGACACGCCGGTCGCCGATGCGGCCGGTGATCGGCGCATGCAATTCGGTATATTCCAGATCGAGCGAGGCCTGCCGCACAGCCGCCTCATTGGCGCTGACCGAGGCCTGCGCGTTGCGGTAGGCCTGTGCGCGCTGCTCGAAAGTCTGGTCGGTGATGGTCTTGTCGCGCACCAGCTGCTGGCCGCGCTCGAGATCGGCCTTGGTATAGATCAGGTTAGATTTTGCCTGCTCCAGATTGGCACGCGCCTGATCGAGCGCGTTCTGGAACGGACGCTTGTCGATGGTGAACAGCAGATCGCCCTGCTTGACGATCTGTCCGTCCTTGAAATCGACGGTGTCGAGATAGCCGGACTCGCGCGCCCGCACCTCGACCGCATCCACCGCCGTGAACCGACCGACATATTCGTCATAGTCGAACAGCGTGCGCTTGATCGGCTTGGAAACGGTAACCGCCGGCGGCGGTGCCGCAGCCTGTTTCTGGCCTTCGCCGCAGCTTACAACCAAAGTCGCAAGCAACAGCGCGAGCGCGGCGCGAACGAACGGGAGCGAGAGATCAAGAGGGCTGGAACGGGTCATTCAATATCCGAAGCAGACGGTCCGGCAGCCCGTCCCCATAACGTTCGCAATCAGCTATGTCCACGGCCGTAGCTTTGCCACTGTCGCAAAATAGGCTCATTTGCGGCTACGCCCGCTTCCGGCAAGGAAATCGGCGTATGCAGCGGCAAGACCCTCGCGCAACGGTATTTTCGCGCGCCAGCCCAACGCTTCCAACTTCGAGACATTGAGCAGCTTGCGTGGCGCGCCGTCGGGCCTGCTGGTATCGAACAGCAACTCACCCTTAAAGCCTACAATATCGGCAACGGTGCGGGCAAATTCAGCAATGGTCACGTCGACGCCGGTGCCGACATTGAGAAATCCGGCGCCCGAATAGTGCCTCATCACGAAGACGCAAGCGTCGGCGAGATCGTCAACCGCGAGAAATTCGCGCCGCGGCTTTCCGGTGCCCCAGACCACGACCTGCGGGAGCGATTTTTCTTTCGCTTCATGGAAACGCCGGATCAGCGCCGCCGGCACGTGGCTATTCTCGGGATGATAATTGTCGCCGGGCCCGTACAGGTTGGTTGGCATCACCGAAACGAAATCGTCGCCGAACTGCGCGCGATAGGCCTGCGCCAGTTTGATACCGGCGATCTTGGCCACCGCATACCATTCGTTGGTCGGCTCGAGCGGCCCGGTGAGCAACATTTCTTCCGTCATCGGCTGCGGGGCGAGCTTGGGAAAAATGCAAGATGAACCGAGGAACAGCAGCTTCTTCACTTTGGCGGCATGGGCGCCGCGGATGACGTTGAGCGCAATCGCCATGTTCTCGGCGATGAAATCGGCGGGAAAACTGTTGTTGGCATGGATGCCGCCGACAAGGCCGGCGGCAAGAAACACCGCATCCGGCTTGTTCGCCGCAAGCCACGCCTCCGTCGGTTCCTGCCGGGCGAGGTCGACTTCGTCGCGCGGCGCAATCAGGACCTTGCAATCCTCAAGCGCAAGCCGACGCACGATGGCCGAGCCGGCCATGCCGCGATGGCCGGCGACAAAGACGCGCCGACCGCGCAAATCAAAAAGCTCCGGTGCCGTCATGGGCGCGATTGGAAAACCATGAACCACTGCCGCCCAAACATCATGAGCAGAAGCGCGATATAGACGGCGCCGCCGATCATGGCCAGCACGACAAGCGCGGCGACATTACGCAGGTGGTGCCAGCCGGAAAACAGATAGCTCACCGGCGTCTGGCAAAGCCAGAGCACGGCGGCAAGAACGAGGCCTGCCACGGCGAATTTGATCAGCGACCGGCGCAGCCGCTC
>DATJYA010000240.1:0-2553 GCA_035499835.1 Pseudolabrys sp. | reverse complement strand
GGCGCTGATGTTGTTTTGGTCAACTCACAGTATAGCCCGCGCACGGAAGCAATGATCGCGCTGGGAACCTATGAAGAAAACATGCGCTGGGTTGCGGTGCAGCAAGAAATCCCGCTCTTTGACCGATTCAGTATAATGAAGTTTTGGAGCGACCAGGGCATTTTTGACTTGTATTCGGCGACAAAAAAGCTGGATATTGCCGAAAGAGTACATAATTGTATTGGTCGATTGCTCGCCGATTTCGTGATCGAGGCGGCCAAGCCGGCAGAACCGGCGCCGCAATCGGGCGATCGAAATTAGTGTCGGGGGACGCGCACTTGCCGCAGACTGAAGTTTCGCGCCGGGTGGCGAAATCCTTGGCCGCCGCCGTTCTTGCCGTCGTGCTGCCGTTCGCCGCGCATGCCCAAGCGCCGCGTTGCGACGCGCCGCTCGACATGATCCGTTTCGCCAATCCGCTGCAGCACGTCACCGAAAGGCTGATCAGCGGTGAACCGATTACCATCGTCGCCATGGGCTCGTCGTCGACGCAGGGCGCCGGCGCCAGCTCGCCGCAGGCGACCTATCCGAGCCGCCTTGCCGCCGAGCTCAAGCAGCAGTTCCCCGGCCACAGCATCATCGTGATCAATCGCGGCGTCGGCGGCGAGGAAGTCGGCGACATGCTCAAGCGTTTCGATTCGCAAATTGTCGCCGCTAGGCCCGACCTCGTCCTGTGGCAGCTCGGCACCAATTCGGTGATCCACGACAAGAAGATCGACGACAACGCGGCGATGATCCACGAAGGCCTCGCCAAGATCCGCTCGACCGGCGCCGACGTCGTGCTGATCGATCCGCAATATGCCCCGAAGGTGATCGTCAAGGCGGACGCCCCGCGCATGGTCGAACTCATCGCCGTCGCCGCCAAGCGCGAGGACGTCGATCTGTTCCGCCGCTTCGACGTGATGAAGCGCTGGTACGACGTCGATCACATGACGTTCGAGCACTTCATCTCCCCCGACGGGCTGCACATGAATGACTGGAGCTATGCCTGCCTTGCCAAGGCGCTGGGCCAGGCGATCGCCGAAGCCGCGCAACGGCCGGTGATGTCGGCGACCATCATGCCGCACCTGATGCATTCGGAATAATCGCGCAGCTCACACCGCTTCGAGCGCCGTCAGCAGATCCTCGATGAGGTCGTCGGGGTGCTCGAGCCCGGCCGACAAGCGTACGAGCCCGTCGCCGATACCGAGTTCGGCGCGCTGGGCGGGCGTTAGCCGCTGATGCGTCGTCGTCGTCGGGTGCGTGATCAGGCTCTTGGCGTCGCCGAGATTGTTGGTGATGCCGATGAGCCTGAGCGCGTTGAGGAAGCGGAAGGCGCCCTCCTTGCCGCCCTTGATTTCGAAGGCGACCAGCGTCGAGCCCGCTCGCATCTGTTTTTTTATGATATCGGCCTGCGGGTGATCGGCGCGGCCGGGATAGATCAGCCGGCTGATCTTCTTGTGCCCGGCAAGCGCGTTGGCGGCGGCGCCGGCATTCGCCGTCTGCCGCTCGACGCGCACCGGCAGGGTCTCCAGCGCCTTGAGCAGCACCCAGGCGTTGAACGGCGACAGTGACGGCCCGGTCTGCCGCAGCAGCTGGTGGTAGTTGTCGAGGATCACCTTTTCCGAGCCGAGGATGACGCCGCCGAGCACGCGACCCTGGCCGTCGATGTGCTTGGTTGCCGAATAGACGACGACATCGGCGCCGAGCGCGAGTGGGCTCTGGTAGAGCGGCGTGGCGAAGACGTTGTCGACCACCAGCCTGGCGCCGGCATCGCGCGCGATGTCCGCGACCGCGGCGATGTCGATCACTTCCAGTGTCGGGTTGGTCGGCGTCTCCAGGAAGAACACCTTGGTTTCCTTGCGCACCGCCGCCTTCCATTGCGCGAGGTCGGTGCCGTCGACCAGCGCAAAAGCGACGCCAAACCGCGGCAGCCACTCCTCGATCACCCAGCGGCAGGAGCCGAACAGCGCCTTGGCGGCGACGACGTGGTCGCCGGCTTTCACCAGTCCCATGAGCGCATTGGTGACCGCAGCCATGCCGGTCGCCGTCGAGCGCGCGGCCTCGGCACCTTCGAGCGCGGCGATGCGCTGCTCGAACATGCTCATGGTCGGGTTGGAATAGCGCGAATAGACGTAGCCGGGGATCTTGCCGGAGAAACGCGCTTCGCACTCCTCGGCGCTCGGGTAGATGTAGCCCTGGGTGAGAAACAGCGCCTCCGAAGTCTCGCCGAATTGCGAGCGCAAGGTGCCGGCGTGCACCAGCCGGGTTTCGGGGCGATAGGTTTTTGCCTTGGACGTGGACATGCGAGCCTCCCTCAGGCCTTGCGCGTGGTCTCGTCCGAAAGCCCGTTCCTGCTTGTCCGGACCATGCGCGCAGCCAACAAAAAAACCGGCCGGAGAAATTTCTCGGCCGGGCACACGCGTCCCCGGCCTTTTAGCGATTTATTTTACGTGGCTGCAAGCCGGCCGGCTCAAATGACCACGGGATAAGGTGCTTGTAGCGGCCCGGGCCGCTTCCCGTCAAGGCGGGCATCGG
>DATJYA010000239.1:0-2029 GCA_035499835.1 Pseudolabrys sp. | reverse complement strand
TAGTCGGCGGCGGCAGCAATTAAGCAAGACGGAGATGGCCGGGACAAGCCCGGCCATGACGGTTCGCATTATAGCAGGAATTGCTCGGTGATGGCGGCGCCGACGCGGTTATTTTCGGTAATGAATTCGTCGATATATTCGTGCAAACCGCGCTGAAAGATGCCGTCCATCTTGCTGTTCTGCAGCCGCGTGCGGATGCCGCGGGCCTGGCGCTGCGCCGGACCCTGGCGGCCATAGGCGCCGGCGATCTGGTCGAGATTGCGCACGATGGCCTCGTAGCAGGAGGCGAGCGAGCGCGGCATTTCCTCCTTCAGGATCAGCAGGTCGGCCACCAGCCAGGGTTTCAGGCTCTCGCGATAGACCCAGTGATAGGAGGTCAGCGCCGACACCGAGCGCAGGATAGCCGCCCACTGGAAGTAGTCGAGCGGGCCGCCGACGCGCTCGTTGTCGGGCAGCAATAGATGATACTTGACGTCGAGGATGCGCGCGGTGTTGTCGGCGCGCTCGACATAGACGCCGAGGCGCGAGAACCAGTAGGCGTCGCTGCGGAGCATGGTGCGGTAGGCTGAGCCGTCATAGCGCAGCGAGGACTCCTGCACCCAGCGCAGGAAACGCGAGAACTCTTCGCGTGACGTCGGCCCGTTGCCGTAGCGCTTGAGCTCGAGCCAGGTGCCGTTGATCGCGTCCCACATTTCCATGGTCAGCGCGGTGCGCACCGCCCGCGCGTTGCTGCGCGCGAGCTCGAAGCAGGAACGGATCGAGGAAGAATTGGCGGTGGAGAAGGCGAGAAAGTCGGTGACGTTTTCCTCGTTCGCCACCTCGTATTGCTTGAAGAAGGCGGCGGAACAGCCGGCGGTGAGGACGGCGGATTCCCATTCATTGCTGGTGCCGACATAGGCGAGCGGCAGCGCCGAAAGCCGCTGCGTGGCGTCGAGGATGCGCGCAAGGTATTCCGCGCGCTCGACGTAGCGCGACAGCCAGTAAAGATTGTCGGCGGTGCGGGAGAGCATGCGCTAGGTCGTCCGCCTCATCCGTCCAGTACCCAGGTGTCCTTGGTGCCGCCGCCCTGGCTGGAATTGACCACCAGCGAGCCCGCTTTCATCGCCACGCGCGTCAGGCCGCCGGGCACGATGCGCACGCCGTCGGTGCCGCTGAGCACGAAGGGGCGCAGGTCGACGTGGCGCGGCGCCACGCCCGAATCGACGCAGGTCGGGCAGGTGGAGAGCGCCAGCGTCGGCTGCGCGATGAAGTTCTTCGGCGCGGTCTTGAGCTTGGCGCGGAACTGCTCGATGGCCACCTTGCTCGCCGCCGGTCCGATCAGCATGCCGTAACCGCCGGAGCCGTGAACTTCCTTGACCACAAGCTCCGGCAGATGTTCGAGCACGTAGGCGAGATGCTCCTCCTCGCGGCAGCGCCAGGTCGGCACGGTTTTCAGCAGCGGCTCCTCGCCGAGATAGAATTTCAGGATCGCGGGCATGAAACTGTAGATCGCTTTGTCGTCGGCAATGCCGGTGCCGACGGCGTTCGCCAGCGTGACATTGCCGGCCTGGTAGGCGGCCATCAGCCCGGGCACGCCGAGGATCGAATCCGGACGGAAGGTGAGGGGATCGATGAAGTCGTCGTCGATGCGGCGATAGATCACGTCCACCCGTTTGGGACCCTGGGTGGTGCGCATGAACACCGTCTCGCTCTTCACGAACAGATCGCGGCCCTCGACCAGCTCGACGCCGAGCTTGTCGGCGAGGAAGGAGTGCTCGTAATAGGCCGAGTTGAAGACGCCGGGCGTCAGCAGCACCACGGTCGGCTCGCGCATGGCGGAGAGCGGCGCCACCGATTTCAGCGTCGCCAATAGTTCGTCGGGATAGTTTTCCACCGGCGCGATGCGGTGGCGCGCGAACAATTCGGGGAACAGCCGCATCATGATCTCGCGGTTCTCCAGCATGTAGGAGACCCCGGAGGGCGTGCGCGCATTGTCCTCGAGCACGTAGAAGGTGTCGGCGTCGACGCGGATGATGTCGATGCCGGCGAT
>DATJYA010000238.1:0-3370 GCA_035499835.1 Pseudolabrys sp. | reverse complement strand
GTTCATGCCGGCCATCTGCATCTCGTAGTCGAGATCGGTGCCGTCGCGCAGGCCGCGGATCAGAAGCGTCGCGCCCGCCCGTTGCGCCGTGCGCACCACCAGATCGTCGAAGGTGATGCAGGACAATTCGCAGCCGGCGTCCTTTGCGATGGGCGCGCAGGTTTCCACCAGCATGGCAAGGCGCTCGTCGGCGGAAAACAGGGGCGCCTTGCCCGGATGCACGCCGATCGCCAGCACCAGCCTGTCGGCAAGCCGGGCGGCGTGGCGCACCACGTCGATATGGCCGTTGGTGACCGGGTCGAACGAGCCGGCGTAGAGGGCGATCCGCGGCATGGGCGTGGGGTCTACCCCGCTTGTCTAAGCCCGGCAAGGCCGTGGTGGCGCGCCCGGCGGCAGCAATCCCACGAATATAGTTAGGCGGATCACTAACAGTCTTGACAGGGCATGGGGCCAAGCATTAGTTAGTCAGATGACTAACCATTCAGAAGCACTCGACGGCGCGTTCCATGCGCTCGCGGACGCCACCCGGCGGGCGATCGTCACCCGCCTCGCCCAAGGCCCGGCATCGGTGAGTGAACTGCGCGCGCCGTTCACGATGGCGATGCCGACGCTGCTGCAGCACATCCGCGTGCTCGAACAGAGCGGCCTGATCGCCACCGAAAAACGCGGGCGCGTGCGCACCTGCGCGATCCGCCCGGCCGCGCTGGCCGCGACCGCGGCCTGGCTCGACCGCCAGCGTGCGGTCTGGGAGGGCCGGCTCGACCGCATGGAAGCCTATATCGCCGAGATGCATGCAAAGGAGAAGAAACTTGGCAAACACAAACGATGACGGCCGCCTCGATCTCACGCTCACGCGGACCGTCGATATACCGCGCGATTTGATCTGGCGCGCGTGGACCGAGCCAAGGCATCTGATGCCGTGGTTCTGTCCGAAACCTTGGCAGACGATCGACTGCCAGATCGACCTTCGCCCCGGCGGCATCTTCCGCACCGTCATGCGCGGCCCCGAGGAGCAGACGATGGACAATACCGGCTGCTATCTCGAGATTGTCAAGCCGGAGCGGCTGACCTTCACCAGTGTGCTCGGTCCGGGCTTTCGGCCGGTCGTCGACCCGTTCCTTCCGTTCACGGCGATCTTGACCTTCGAGACGGTGGCCGGCGGCACGCGTTACAACGTCGTCGCCCTGCACAGGAACGATGCCGACCGTCAGAGGCACGCGGAAACGGGCTTCGACCAGGGCTGGTCGAAGGCGCTCGACCAGCTCGTTGCATACGCGCCGTCGATGACAGGCTAGCGCTCAGCCCGGCCTGCGCATCAGCGACAACCAGATGCCGCCGCCGATCAGCACGGAGCCGGAAATGCGGTCGAGCAGCTTGTTGTGCTGCGGCTTGAGGAAGAAGGCGCGGCCGAGCCCCGAGGCAACCGCCCAGCCGGAGTCGAGCACGCCGCCGACCGTCAGCGAGGTGACGCACATCACCAGCAATTGCCGGCCGACCGGCAGCGTCGGATCGATGAATTGCGGCAGGAAGGCGGTAAAGAAGGCGATCGATTTCGGATTGGTGATGGCGACCAGGAAGCCGCGGGTCACATGGACATGGCCGCCGGGCGGAACGTCCTCGGCCGGCGCACCGGCGTGGCGCCAGGCCTGGACGCCGAGCCAGATGAGGTAGGCGGCGCCGACCCAGCGCAGCACCTCGAAGATCTGCGCCGAACTTTGCAGGATCCACGACAGGCCGAACGCGATGCCGGCGAGCATCACCGCATTGCCGGCGGTGGCGCCGGCGACGGTCATGATGCCGGCGCGGACGCCGCGCCGCGCCGCGGTCGTCACCACCAGCGTGACGATCGGACCCGGCGTCAGAAACAGGACGATGGTGATGAGGAGAAACGCCGAAAACAGATACCAGTTCATTTTTGTCATGCCCGGCCTTGGGCCGGGCATCCCGCTTAAGTGGGCAATGCCGATAAATCCCTCCTCGGGATGGCCGGGACAAGCCCGGCCACGACAGCATTGCTTACTCCCCCTCTTCCTCGCTGACGCGCTCGACCGAAACCACGCGTTCGTCGTCGGCGGTGTCGAGCACGATGACGCCCTGCGTCGAACGCCCGGCGATGCGGATGCCGGCGACCGGCGTGCGGATCAGCTTGCCGGCGTCGGTGACCAGCATGACCTGGTCGGCTTCTTCGACCGAAAACGACGCCGCCAGGCGCCCGGTCTTCTGACGGATCGTCTCGGCGCCCTTCTTTCCTTCCCAGATATTCATGGCGACGATGCCTTTGCCGCCGCGGCCGGTGATCCGGTACTCGTAAGACGACGTGCGTTTGCCGTAGCCCTTCTCGGAGATCGTCAGCACGAACTGCTCGGCCGCCGAAAGCTCGACGTAGCGTTTCTCGCCGAGCTCGATGGCGCCGGTCGTTTCCTCGGCATCGGCCTCCTCGACAACCTCGGCCGCTTCCTCCTCACCGCCCCGCCGAACCGCGTTGGCCCGCTTGAGGTAGGCGGCGCGCTCTTCCGGCGAAGCGCCGACGTGCCGTAGCATCGTCATCGATATGACCTCGTCGGTTTCGCCGAGTTTGATGCCGAAGTCGCCGATCGTGTCGCGGCCTTTCTTCAGCGAGGTCTTGGTCACCGGGAAGCGGATGCACTGGCCCTCGCGCGTGGTCAGCAGCACGTCCTCGTCGTCCCTGCACAACTCTACCGCGGCGATGGAATCGCCTTCTTCCAGCTTGATCGCCTTGAGGCCGGACGGCCGCACTTCGGCGTAGTGTTCGAGCGCGATCTTGCGCACGATGCCTTTGACCGTCGCGAACATGAGCTGGTGCTGCGCCCACGTCTTCTCGTCCTCCGGCAGCGGCATGATGGTGGTGATGGTCTCGCCTTCGGCGAGCGGCAGGATGTTGACCATCGCCTTGCCTTTGGCCTGCGGCGCCGCGAGCGGCAGCCGCCACACCTTTTCCTTGTAGACCTTGCCGGCCGAGGAGAAGAACAGCACCGGCGTATGCGTCGAGGCAACGAACAGCCGCGAGACGAAATCCTCCTCGCGCACCTGCATGCCGCCGCGGCCCTTGCCGCCGCGCTTTTGCGCGCGGTACGTCGACAGCGGCACGCGCTTGACGTAGCCGAGATGCGAGACGGTGACGACCATGTCCTCGCGCTGGATCAGGTCCTCGTCGGCAACCTCGCCTTCCTCGTCCGCAATCACGGTGCGCCGCGGCGTGGCGAATTCATCTTTGATCTTGATCAGCTCTTCCTTGATGATCGCCTGGATGCGCGCGCGCGAGCGCAGGATATCGAGATAGTCGGCGATCTCGACGGCGAGCTTGTCGAGCTCGGCCTTGATCTCGTCGCGGCCAAGCGCGGTCAGCCGC
>DATJYA010000237.1:0-3441 GCA_035499835.1 Pseudolabrys sp. | reverse complement strand
CACCGCCGGTGGAAACAGTTTCTCCACGGGTGCTGCTGACTCCGCTGTTTCCATCTGGTGAAGGCCGCCTTGCCGAATGAGGCGTGATGTTGAGACTGTCCTTATGGACGGTGATAGGCGCAGTGCCCAAGTCGAACGGCTCGAAGTAGTGGACACAGGCCGTCGGCGGCGCTGGTCCGAGGATGAGAAGCTCAAGATCGTCCTGGAGAGTTTACAGGCACCGCGCCAGGTCGCGGCGACGGCGCGGCGCTATGGTGTTTCACGCTCATTGCTGCTCCGATGGCGACGGTCGTTTCGCCCCGAGCCGAAGGATGCCGCTCATCAGACGGGCTTCGTACCGGCGATGGTGGTCGCGGAATCGGGGCCGACGCCTGGTCCGGTAGGGCCGGCCGGCAGCGGGTCGATCGAGATCGAGTTTGCGGCGGGGGCTCGGATGCGGATCACGGGCACGGTCGATGCGGCGACGCTAAAGGCCGCAGTCGAGGCACTGGCAAATGGACGGCCGCGGTGATCGCCATTCCGCCCGCCGTCCGGGTGTGGATTGCGACCGGCCACACCGATATGCGCGGCGGCATGAACTCGCTGGCCGTGCTGGTGCAGGAAGCCTTTAGGCGCGACCCGCACGGCGGCGACCTCTACGTGTTCCGTGGCAAGAGCGGCGAACACGCGACATTCTGCATACAGTCTTCGAAGCGCGACGATTGCATATCCGTGGCATCCCCTTTTTGGACGAACGCTTCAAGTCGCACCGTTCCGACGCGGCAAGGATTTGAAGTGCATCTACACGGAGGAACGGCGCGGGTTTAGTCGTGAGGTGCCCAATTGGATGTTGGACGAGAGTTACTGTGCCGGCATGGCGCTTGGACCACCGCAGGTCAGCATTGATGGGCTCAACGAACTTGCCGTCGTTCTGAAGCTTCTCGGCACGAATCAGGCGTCGGGCGCACGATCCCGTCCTTCGATGAAGAGGGAGAAGGGACGTGCGGAGAAAAAGCCAATATCGCGAGCCGATGCAACTGGGTCTGGATCTGGGTCGCCGGACTCCCCAGAATCCGCTGGGCGTCAATCCCAGAGGTCTGATCCAGGCGCTCGCCGATCTGTTGCTGGAAGCGGCGGGCGACGAGACCGTTCAGATGTCAGGAGGCGACCGTGAGCGTCAAGATCACGCCTGATCACCTCAGCCGCACCGCCGTCGTCTATGTTCGTCAATCGACGATGTCCCAAGTCATGGGGAATCTCGAAAGCCAGCGGCGACAATATGACTTGGCACAGGCCGCGGAAACCGCCGGATTTAAGTCGGTGACGGTAATTGACGACGATCTTGGCCGCTCAGGTTCCGGCAGCACTCAGCGGCCTGGATTTGAGCGGCTTGTGGCGATGGTGTGTTCAGGCGACGTCGGTGCCGTCTATTGCATCGAGGCATCGCGGCTGGCGCGCAATGGACGCGACTGGCATCACTTGATCGACCTATGCGCTCTCGCCGGCGCGTTGGTCATCGATCCCGACGGCGCCTATGATCCGCGGCTTGTCAACGACCGCCTGCTTCTCGGGTTGAAGGGGACGATGTCGGAGTATGAGTTGAGCCTGCTTCGCCAACGTGGAATCGCAGCTCGAGACTCCAAGGCCCAGCGCGGCGAGTACCGCTTCATGCTCCCACCCGGATTTTGTTGGAATGAACTCGGCAAAATCGAAATCGATCCCGACGAACATGTGGCGGGAGTGGTTCGACTCGTCTTCACGAAGTTCCGCGAGCTCGGCAGCGCCCGGCAGGTCTTTCTTTGGCTGCGCGCCGCCGACATCAAAGTGCCTGTGGTCCTGAGGAACGTTCAAATCTACAAACTCAGCTGGAAGGCACCGGCCTATCACACGGTGATGCAGATCCTGCACAATCCGCTCTATGCTGGCGCCTATGCGTTTGGCCGAATCGCCCAGAAGACACGGATCGTGGACGGTCGCGCCCGCAAGGTCAGCGGGTTCAAAAAGCCGCGGGAGGAATGGAATGTTCTCCTGCGCGACAATCATCCCGGCTATATCAGTTGGCAGGAGTATGAAGATAATCAGAAGCTGCTGCTGGAAAACGCGCACATGAAGAAGAACTGCTCACGGAAATCGGCGCGCGGAGGACGCGCACTTCTGACCGGCTTGATGCGGTGCGGACGTTGCGGGCGGATGATGCGTGTGTTCTATGGCCAGGCCAAGGGGAATGCCCATCGTTATCAATGCCGCGGCGATGACGCCCATGTCGGCGCAGGCTTATGTATCGGCATCGGAGGAGTGCGGGTCGATCGTGCGGTCGCGCTGCAAATCCTTGAGGCCGTCTCCGATCGGGCTGTTGAAGCAGCGATATTGGCGTCCGACCAGGTTGAGCGCTCGAGACAAGAGATCATCGCCGCCGTCGAAAGGGAGCTTGAAGTCGCACGCTACGAAGCGTCTCTTGCCGCACGCCGATACGAGCTTGTGGATCCGGCGAAGCGTCACGTTGCCCGTGAACTCGAGGCGCGCTGGAATGGCGCATTGGAGCGGGTTGCCGAGCTCGAGGGTCGGACCAAGGAGCTGCGCGCCGCATCGGCGGAAAGTCCCAAGATCGACCGCGCCTTGCTTCTGCAGCTTGCGCATGATCTGCCGCGGGTTTGGAACGCGACGTCCGCGGACACACGCACTAAGCAGCGACTGGTTCACATCGTGGTCCGAGAGATTGTTTGCGATCTCGATAAGAACACCAATGAGGCGGTTCTGCTCATCCACTGGACCGGCGGCCGGCACACGGAGGTTCGTGTTGCTCGCGTTAAGACGGGCCGGTATCCGGGGGATATGGCACCCACTGCCGTTGACGCACTTCGCAAACTCGCTGGTCATTGGCCTGATCGAGAGCTCGCCGTGTCGCTCAATCGGATGCGCTGCAAGACCGGCGACGGCGAGACATGGACGACTGTTCGGGTACGGGAAATGCGCGAACGGCTGGGCTTGCCGGAATACGACCCCGCATCATGCGACGGCAAAATGATCAGCCTTGCGAAGGCTGCGGCACACTTTGGAATTTGCGTCGGATCAGCAAAGAGCCTGGTTCTGAAGGGCATCTTGCCGGCAACACAAGCCATCAAGGGCTCGCAATGGTTGGTTCCTATCGACGCGCTGAGTTCGGACGCAGTGCGCATAGCGGTGCAGCGCGTGATCGATCGCCGACCGAAAAACTACGTTGATTATCAATACGATAGAATGATCCGCCTGCCCGGAATCTGACAAAGGGACGTACAATGAAACGAGCTGTGGCAAGCTCATCAAGATCCTTTGGCATGATGGGCTGGGCATGTCGCTCTATGCCAAGCGACTGGAGCGCGGCCGCTTTCTCTGGCCGTCGTCGGCTGATGGCGTGGTGACAATCACCCCAGCCCAGCTTGGCTACTTGTTGGAGGGCATTGACTGGCGGATGCCGCAACATAC
>DATJYA010000236.1:0-8242 GCA_035499835.1 Pseudolabrys sp. | reverse complement strand
CGGATAGCCTTCGCTGTCGGGCGGCACCAGCATCCAGCCGTCGGCGCGCGACAGGGCCGAGAGCGGCAGGTATTTCCCCGCCAGCGGTTCTGCGGCATCGCCGTTGCGGCGCACCGGCACGAATTCGGCAAGGCCGACCGGCGACGCCACCTTGCGCGCCAGTGACGCCATTGCTGCCGGTTCGCCGTCGTCACCGCCGCAAAGCCGCGCCAGCAGCCGCCGGCCAACGGTGAGCCACACCGCAAGCGCGGCGTCGAGCCGGCCGGGCAGCAGCAGCGCCGGGCGAGGGCCGACGAAGCCGAAAGCCGCGGTTTCCCCCGGCGTCAGCGCGATGCCGTGCACGACGAGTTCGCCCTCGCGCGCCAGCGTCTGCACGCTGGTGTCGTTACGCCCGCTGCCGGTACCGCCGATAACGACGATGCCGTCGGCATTTTCCGACGCGAAGGCAAGCCCGAGGTCACGGCCGGTTTCGAGCCGCGCAATGCCGCCGCGGCGCTCGATATCCTCCGCCACCAGCCGCGCGGCGGCATGGACCATGGCGCTGCCGCGCGCCGGCAGGATATGCAGGCGCGGCTCGCGCACGGTGACGCGCGCGAGGCCGGCAGCGGCAAACACCGCAAGATCGGTCAGGCGCAACCGTTCGCCGGCACGGCGCAAGGGGACCGCCGCATCACAATCGCCGCCCGCAGCCAGCACACCTTCACCTGCATTGACCGAGGCGAGCGCCTCGGCACGGCCGCGGGAGAGCTGCACCGCATCGAACGGCACCACGCTGTCGGTACCCGGTGGCATTGCCTGACCGGATTCGATGCGCTGCGGCATGTGCGCGAGCGTGGCCGGCGCGTAACCGCCGGCGCCCAGGGTTTCCTCGGCGCTGACCGCCCAGCCGTCGACCAGGGCGATGGCCGCGCTCGGCCGTGCCGGAACCACCGCGTCACCGGCGAGCGTACGTCCAGCGGCTGCGGCGACATCGATCGCGCGCGGCGCGACCGGCCTCACGCCAAGCTCGAGCTTCGCCAGGACCTCGGCCAGCGGCGTAAGCCGCGCAATCGTCTGGCTGTTATCGAGTATCGCCGCCATGCTTGACCTTGTGATCATTGCGATTCATCAGTCTACCGCAACCCCGGGCCGGTCAAACCGGCCAAAGAGGCGTAATATGGCCGACAAAACCATGAGCTTGCGCGGCCTCAAATGCCCCTTGCCGGCGCTGCGCACGCGCAAGGCGCTCTCGGCCATGCGAAGCGGCGAGGTGCTCAGCATCGAATGCACCGATCCGCTGACGGCGATCGATATCCCCAATCTGCTGCGGCAGACCGGCGACGTCCTCGAAAGCAGGGCAGAGACCGGCGGGATTCTCAGCTTTCGCATCCGCAAAAAATAGCGCAACGGAATTCGCTGCGCCCCGCGACCATAATGTGCGAGACTATCGGCCAGCGCGGCTGAGGTCCTGTCGGGTAGCGCGGCCATGAAGACCATTCTGATTCCCACCGAGGATCACGACGCCATGCCGGCGGTGCTCGAAGGTGCGCGGCTCATCGCGCATGCCTTCGGCAGCTACATGGAGGGCTTCGCGGTCCGTCCGTCACCGGCCACCTACGTGACGGTCGAGCCGGTGAGCAGCCTCGCCATCTCCGGCGCCTATGAAGGCGACTCGGCGCGGGCTGCGCGCAGCCTGTTCGAATCCTTCATGCACCGGCACAAGGTGCCGCAAGCGGAGAAGGAACCGGCCGTCTATTCGTATAACTGGCCGGGCGAAGATCCTGAGGAAGACAGCTTTATCGGCAATCGCGGCCGCGTCTTCGACCTGATCGCGCTCGGCCGGCCCGGGCCAGCCCCGCAAAATCCGCGCACCCCGCCACTCGAAATTGCACTGTTCGAGAGCGGCCGGCCGGTGCTAATCGTGCCCTCGACGCCGCCGAAGGTTATCGGCCGCAATATTCTCATCGCCTGGAACCGCAGCACGCAGCAGGCCCGCACCAATGCCTTTGCGTTGCCGTTGTTGCATCGCGCCGAAACAGTAACCGTATTGATGATCGAAGGCGGAACGGAACAGGGGCCGACCGGCGAAGAGGCAGCGCATCACCTGCGCCGCAACGGAATCAAGGCGAAAGCCTTGACGGTGAAGCGCGACTCGAAAAACCCCGGCGAGATCATTCTCGACCGCGCCGCCTCGCTCGGTTGCGACCTACTGGTCAAATGCGCCTATACGCAGAGCCGTCTGCGGCAAATGATCTTCGGCGGAGCAACGCGGCACATTCTCGCCAACGCAACCCTGCCAGTCCTGATGGCCCACTGAGACCTTCACACATTTGTCGCCTCGGCTCGATCCCAACAAAAATCCAGCGCCGCCGGCGGGAGCGAAGTCTCCCGCGTTTCTCACGATCTTCCCGTCGATCATGCTGCCGATGTTTCTGGCGGTGGTCGACCAGACCATCGTCGCCACCGCGCTGCCGGCGATCGCGGCGGCGACGGGCGAGGTCGAGCGCGCCTCATGGATCGTCGTCGCCTATCTGATCGCCGCGACCATCGCGGCGCCGATCTATGGCCGGCTCGGCGATTCGTTCGGCCGCCGCCGCCTCATGCTCTTTGCGCTGCCGATCTTCATGACGGCGTCGATATTGTGCGCACTGTCGCCGTCGGTCGAACTGCTGACGATCGCGCGCATCCTGCAGGGGCTCGGCGGCGGCGGATTGATGACGCTGTCGCAGGCGCTCATCGGCGAGACCATCCCGCCGCGCGAGCGCGCGCGCTATCAGGGCTATCTCGCCGCGGTCGCGGTCTGCGCCAACAGCTTCGGTCCGGTCGCCGGCGGTTACCTGACCGAGCATTTCGGCTGGCCGTCGATTTTCTGGGTCAACGTGCCGATCGGGCTCTGCGCGCTGGCGCTGACCACGCGGCTGCCCAATCCTTCCGTCGAGCGCGTTCCCTGGCGCGCGGATCCCGGCGGCCTGTTCTTGTTCACGGTTTTCGTCGCGACCGCGCTGCTCGCGCTTGAGCAAATCCAGCGCGTCGATGTCACCGCGCTGCCGGTCGGCGGATCCTTGTTTGTAATCGCGCTGATCGCGGTCGCCTTGCTGGTGCGCCACGAGAGCCGCACGCCGTCGCCGCTCATCCCGCTGAAGCTGCTCAAGCAGCCGGCGATCTGGCACAGCGACGCGCTCGCCGCGTGTCATGGCGCGGCGCTGGTATCCCTGATCACGTTTCTTCCGGTCTATCTCGAAGTGGTGCGCGGCATGTCGCCGTCGGACACCGGCTTGCTGCTGGTGCCCTTGACCGTCGGCATCGGCGTCGGGGCTCTGATCACCGGGCGCCTCGTCAGCAGGACCGGTTTGACCACGGTCTTTCCAGTCGGCGGTCTGGCGCTGGCCACGATTATTTTCATCGTCCTCGCATTATGGGCGTCAGAGCTGGGCGCCATGCCGCTTGCCGGCATTATGCTGCTGAGCGGATTGTTCATGGGAACGGTGATGGGCGTCGTGCAGGTGAGCGTGCAAAGCGCCGCAGGGCAGGCGCGGCTGGGCGAGGCCGCGGCGTCGGTGCAGTTCTCGCGTTCGATCGGCGCCGCCTTCGGCACCGCGCTGGTCGCCACCATCCTGTTCGGCGTGCTCGCGATCAAAAGCCCGGAGGCGGCTCGCGCCTTCGCCGCCATGATTGAGAGCCGCCACGTGGCGCCGGCGCTGACCGTCCATCAAATGGAGATTCAGGCCGATATCCAGGAAGCTTTTCGCGCCGCCTTCCTGGTCATGGCGGGGTTCACGACCGGGGGCTTCCTGCTGGCGCTGACCAATCCGCTGCGCCGCATCTAGCCCTTGCTCTTAATCATATTGCCAATCCCTGCCCTCGATCCGACCGCGCGGCTGGCGCGGCGGTCTCGTCCGGTGCATTGTTGACGGCCCGGAAATTGCATGTTTACGAGGCCCTTCACAGGCTTTTTGGCGGCAGTCACAACGCATTTTTAGGCCCATAGAGTAACAAGACCCATGTCGATCCTGGTCGGCCTCAACCACGTCACCCGCTACAATTACGACAAGCTCGTCGGGCTGGGGCCGCAGCTCGTCCGCCTGCGCCCGGCGCCGCATTCGCGCACCCGTATCCCCAGCTACTCGCTCACGGTGACGCCGAAACTGCATTTCGTGAACTGGCAGCAGGACCCGCACGGCAACTGGATCGCGCGTTTCGTTTTTCCGGAAAAGACCACCGAATTTTCGGTGACGGTCGATCTGCTCGCCGATCTCGAAGTCATCAATCCATTCGACTTCTTCATCGAGCCCTATGCGGAGAAATGGCCGTTCGCATTTCCCGCCGAACTGCGCGAAGACCTGTCCGCCTATGTCGAAGCGGAGGAAGCCGGGCCGCAACTCAAGGCGCTGCTCAAGACGATTTCGCGCGAGCCACGCAACACCGTGGATTTTCTGGTCGATCTCAACCAGCGTCTGCACTCCATGGTGCGTTACATCGTGCGCCTCGAGCCGGGCGTGCAAACGCCGGAGGAAACGCTGATCTCCGCCGCCGGCTCCTGCCGCGACTCGGCCTGGCTGCTGGTACAAATCCTGCGGCACATCGGACTACCGGCGCGTTTCGTGTCCGGCTACCTCATCCAGCTCAAGCCGGACCTGAAGGCGCTCGACGGCCCCTCCGGCGCCGCGCACGACTTTACCGACCTGCACGCCTGGGCCGAAGTCTATCTTCCCGGCGCCGGCTGGATCGGCTTCGATCCGACCTCCGGACTGCTGTGCGCCGAAGGACATATTCCGATCGCGGCGACGCCGCATTACCGCTCGGCGGCGCCAATCACCGGCCTGGTCGAGCCCAGCACGGTGACATTCTTCTTCGACATGAGCGTGCGGCGCATCGCCGAGAAACCGCGCGTGACCGCGCCGTTCTCCGACGAAGCCTGGGCGGCGCTCGACGCGCTCGGCGAAAAGGTCGATGCCGACCTTTATGCCAACGATGTTCGCCTGACCATGGGCGGCGAGCCGACCTTCGTCTCGATCGACGACTATCAATCCGCGGAATGGAATACCGCGGCGCTCGGGCCGACGAAGCGCAAACGCTCCGACGAGCTCGTGCGCCGCATTTACGATCGCTACGGGTCGGGTGGCCTGGTGCATTTCGGCCAGGGCAAATGGTATCCGGGCGAGCCGCTGCCGCGCTGGGCACTGTCGCTGTTCTGGCGCCGCGACGGCGTGCCGATCTGGCGCGACCTGTCGCTGATCGCGCGCGAGGCTCCGGCGATCATGCCGACGCCGGACGATGCGCGGCGCCTGACCGAGGGCATTGCGGCGCGGCTGGGAATCACGGCGGACTACGTGCAACCGACGTATGAAGATCCGGCCGACCGCATGCTGTCGCAAGAAGCGATTGCGGAAAACATCGACCCCGCCGATCCGGAGATCGACGACCCGCAGGAACGCGCCCGCATCCTGCGCAGCTTCGACCGGCATCTCACCCAGCCGGCGGGTTTCGTGCTGCCGGTGCAGCGCTGGACGGCGCAGGCCAAGGTGAGCTGGCTCAGCGAATTGTGGCACACGCGGCGCGGCCGGCTGTTCCTGATCCCTGGCGATTCGCCGCTCGGCTTGCGGTTGCCGCTCTCGTCGCTGCCCTATTTCAATCCTGCCGATTACCCGCATCTGGTGCCGGCCGATCCGTTCGCCGAGCGCAGCCCCTTGCCGGGCGCGCGCGCAAAGACGGCCGCGGTGGTCGGCGCAGGTGGCGATGACGGCGCGCCGCCGCTGGCGCCGGAAGTACCACGCACGCCGGCGCTGGTGGCCAAGGGCATTCCAGTGCGCACCGCGCTCACCGTCGAGGTGCGCGACAAGCGGCTGTGCGTGTTCATGCCGCCGGTCGAGCGGCTCGAGGATTATCTCGAACTTCTGAACGCGGTCGAAGACAGCGCCGCCGCGCTCGGCATGCCGGTGCAGATCGAGGGCTACACCCCGCCGCACGATCCGCGGCTCAGCCATATCAAGGTGACGCCCGACCCCGGCGTTATCGAAGTCAATATCCATCCGGCCACGAGCTGGCGCGAGGCGGTCGCGATCACGAGCGGGCTTTACGAGGACGCGCGGCAGGCCCGCCTCGGCACCGACAAGTTCATGATCGACGGCCGCCATACCGGCACCGGCGGCGGCAATCACGTCGTGCTCGGCGGGCTCAACGCCGCCGACAGTCCGTTCCTGCGCCGGCCCGATCTGCTCAAGAGCCTGGTGCTCTATTGGCAACGGCGCCCGTCGCTGTCGTACTTCTTTTCCGGCCTCTTCATCGGCCCGACCAGCCAGGCGCCGCGCGTCGACGAAGCGCGCGACGATATGCTCTACGAGCTCGAAGTCGCCATGAGCAAGGTGCCGCCGCCGGGCGGCGGAGAAAAGCCGCCGCCGTGGCTGGTCGACCGGCTGTTCCGCAACATTCTGGTCGACGTCACCGGCAACACCCACCGCACCGAGATCTGCATCGACAAGCTGTTCTCGCCCGACAGTTCGACCGGCCGCCTCGGCCTCGTTGAATTCCGCTCCTTCGAAATGCCGCCCGACGCGCGCATGAGCCTGGCGCAGCAACTGCTGTTGCGCGCGCTGATCGCCTGGTTCTGGCGGCAGCCGCTCGACGGTCCTCTGGTGCGCTGGCGCACGGCGCTGCACGACCGCTTCATGCTCGAGCATTTCGTCTGGCAGGATTTCCTCCAGGTGCTGGATGACCTCACGCGCGCCGGCTATCCCTTCGATCCGGTCTGGTTCGACGCCCAGCGGCAGTTCCGCTTCCCGCATTACGGCACCGTGCAGCACGCCGGCGTCAGCCTCGAACTGCGCGGCGCGCTGGAGCCCTGGTATGTACTCGGCGAAGAAGGCGTCGCCGGCGCCACGGTGCGCATCGTCGATTCCTCGGTCGAGCGCGTTCAGGTCAAGGTCGAAGGCCTGACCGAAGGCCGCCACGTCGTCACCTGCAACGGGCGCCGCGTGCCGCTCACAGCCACCGACCGTCCCGGCGAATTCGTCGCCGGCGTGCGTTTCAAGGCCTGGGGTCTCGGCAACTCGCTGCATCCGACGATTCCCGCGCAGGCGCCGCTGCGATTCGACATCGTCGATAGCTGGAGCCGGCGCTCGCTCGGCGGCTGCGTCTATCACGTCGCCCATCCCGGCGGCCGCAATTACGAGACCTTCCCGGTCAATTCCTATGAAGCCGAAGCGCGCCGCCGCGCGCGCTTTGAGGATATCGGCCACACCGCCGGCGTCCTCGATCCGCCGCCGGCCGAACGCGCGCCCGATTTTCCGACAACGCTCGACCTCAGGCGCACGCACTGACCGCCATGCAGAAAACCCGCGACAACGCTTGGGCGCCGCAGACCAGCAGCCCCGAGCAATTCACCGCCGGCTACCGGCCGCTGCCCGGCATCTTCGACGAGATGATGGACGGCGATGGCCGCCTGCGCGCGCATTGGCAGCCATTGCTGTCGATGCTGGCGGGGCTCGGACCTGAAGAGATCAACCGCCGCTTCGCCGCCGCCGACCGCTATCTGCACGATTCCGGCGTTTACTACCGCGTCTATGAAGACCCAGCCGATTCCGAACGGCCCTGGCCGCTGAGCCATGTGCCGCTGCTGATCGAGCCGTCCGAATGGCGGCAACTGGAAGCGGGCCTCATCCAGCGCGCCGAACTGCTGGAGACCGTGCTTGCCGACGCCTATGGCCGTGCGCAACTGGTCCGCGACGGCCGCCTGCCCGCCGCGCTGGTCGCCGGCAATCCGGAATTCCTGCGTCCGCTGGTCGGCGTCGCGCCGCCCGGCGGCGCACATCTGCGCTTCTACGCCGTCGACATCGGCCGCGGCGCCGACGGCCGCTGGTGGGTGCTCGGCGACCGCGCGCAGGCGCCATCCGGCGCCGGCTATGCCATCGAGAACCGCCTGGCGCTGGCGCGCGCCATGCCGGACATCTATCGCGCCACGCATGTGCAGCGCGTCGCGCCCTTCTTCCAGGCCTTCCAGCGCGAGCTCACCTCGCTCAACCGCCACGACGATGCGCGGGTCTGCCTGCTCACGCCCGGGCCGATGAACGAGACTTATTTCGAGCACGCCTATCTCGCGCGCTATCTCGGCCTGCTGCTGGTCGAGGGCGAGGATCTCACCGTGCGCGACGACGGCGTATTCGTCCGCACCGTCTCCGGCCTGCGCCGCGCCGAAGTGCTGCTGCGCCGGCTCGATGCCGACTTCGCCGATCCGCTCGAGCTCAACGCGGCCTCGCGGCTCGGCGTC
>DATJYA010000235.1:0-7976 GCA_035499835.1 Pseudolabrys sp. | reverse complement strand
GCCCTAGGCTATGATGGCGCCGGCGACGAGGCATCCGGGAGGCCGCAGGCCATGAATTCGATCCCCATCGATTGGGCCAGTGTGAACTGGCTTTATGTCGCGCTTCTGGCGGTCTTTGTCTTTCTCACCAGCCTCATCGGCGACCTGTTGACCTTCCATCATCGCGGCTATGGCGCTTTGCTGTCGGCGCTGCTGTTTGCCGCGGCTTTCATCTTCTGGACCTATTACCCGCATGGGCTGCCGCTGCCGACCAGCGTGACGCCAAAGACGACGGCGACCACGGCTGCGCCCGCCCCGGCCGCTCCCGCCGCTCCCGTCGCGCCGGCCAAGCCCGCCAATCCTATCACCGACATCACGCCGCCGGCCGCGCCGGCCAGGCCGGCCAATCCCGCCACCGACGTCACACCGCCGGCGACCAAGCAGCAATAGACCTGACCGCGCGCAGTGCTCCCGCCCTTTCGCCAGGCGTGGAGACCATGTAAATCTGCGTGGGTCGGGAAAGTGGGTGGAGTTGCATGAAAAAAGTTTATCCCAACGCAAAAGCGGCGCTGGAAGGCATTCTCAAGGACGGCATGCTGATCGCGGCCGGCGGCTTCGGACTGTGCGGCATGCCGGAAACGCTGATCCGCGCGCTGCGCGATAGCGGCGTCAAGAACCTGACCTGCGTCTCCAATAACGCCGGCATCGACGGCGCCGGCCTCGGCCTGCTGCTGGAGACACGGCAGATCAAGAAGATGATCGCCTCCTACGTGGGCGAGAACAAATTGTTCGCCCAGCAATTCCTCGCCGGCGAACTGGAGATCGAGTTCAACCCGCAAGGCACCATGGCCGAGCGCCTGCGCGCCGGCGGCGCCGGCATCCCCGCCTTCTTCACCAAGACCGGCGTCGGCACCGAGATCGCCAAGGGCAAGGAAGAGCGCACCTTCGACGGCGAGCGCTACATCATGGAGCGCGGCATTGTGCCCGATCTGTCGCTGGTGCATGCCTGGATGGGCGACACCGAAGGCAATCTGGTCTACCGCAAGACCGCGCGCAATTTTAACCCGCCGATGGCGACCGCCGGCAAGATCACGGTGGCCGAAGTCGAGCATCTGGTGAAGCCGGGCGAGCTCAATCCCGACGCCATCATCACGCCCGGCGTGTTCGTGCACCGCATCGTGCATGTGCCCGATGCGGAAAAGCGTATCGAGGTGCGCACCGTACGCAAGCGTCAAGCACCGGCCGGTACCGGCGAGGAGGTTTAACAATGCCCTGGAGCCGCGATCAGATGGCGGAGCGCGCCGCCAAGGAATTGCGCGACGGCTTCTACGTCAATCTCGGCATCGGCATTCCGACGCTGGTGTCGAACTACATTCCCGACGGCATGAGCGTGCAGCTGCAAAGCGAGAACGGCATGCTCGGCTTCGGCCCATTCCCTTACGAGGGCGAGGAAGACCCCGACCTCATCAATGCCGGCAAGCAGACGGTCACCGAAATTCCCACCACCAGCTATTTCTCCTCGGCCGATTCATTCGCCATGATCCGCGGCGGCCATATCGATATCGCGCTGCTCGGCGCCATGCAGGTCGCCGAAAACGGCGACCTCGCCAACTGGATGATCCCCGGCAAGATGGTCAAGGGCATGGGCGGCGCCATGGATCTCGTCGCCGGCGTGAAAAAGGTCGTGGTGATCATGGAGCATGTCGCCAAGTCGAAGGACGGCAAGGAGGAGGCAAAGCTCCTGCATCAATGCAACCTGCCGCTCACCGGCACCGGCGTGGTCGATATGGTGATCACTGATTTGGGCGTGTTCAACATCGACAAGAAACACGGTGGCATGACGCTGATCGAGCTGGCGCCGGGCGTCTCGCTCGACGAGATCACCAAGAAGACCGAAGCAAGCTTCAAGGTCGCCAATACGCTGACGCATTGACGGCGGCTTGAAACGCGGCGGCGGGCTGGCCATCTAACCAGCCATGAGCCGCAAGTCGGAACTCGAATTCGAGCTCGACCGTCTGCAGCAGCAGCTCCCCGGCTGGGTGCAGTGGACGGTCGACATCCCGCGCGGGTCGAAGCGCTGGGTGCGGGTTCCGGCGGGCGTTGCACTGACCATCGGCGGCTGCTTCAGCTTCCTGCCGGTGCTGGGCGTGTGGATGCTGCCGGTCGGCCTCGCCACGCTCGCGGTCGACGTGCCGCCGATGCGGCCTCCCGCCATCCGCGTGCTCGGTTTCATCAACGGCAAGCTGGAAGCCCGTCGCAACAAGGCCGCGCGCCGCGCTAAGAAGCAAGCCTGATCAGCTTCTTGCCCAAATTCTCGCCGCGATAAAGTTCGGCGATCGCGCCGGGGCAATGCTCGATGCCGTCGCTGATCTCCTCGCGATAGGTGAGCTTGCCGGCGCGCACCCAGTCGGCAAGCCGCGCGATCGCTTCCTCGTAGCGGTGAGCGTAGTCGAAGATCAGCAAGCCGCTCACGCGAACCCGTTTCACCAAAATATGGCGCTCGATGCGCGGCCCTTGCGGCCACGGGTCCCAGCTTGCGATCGAGGCGGTGCCGCAGACGACGACGCGGGCGCCGAGCGCGAGCTGCGCATAGACCGCGTCGCTAATGGCGCCCGCGGTATTGTCGAAATAGACATCGACGCCGCGCGGGCAGGCTTCCTTGAGCGCCTTGGCCACGTCGCCGGTCTTGTAGTCGATCACCGCGTCGTAGCCGAATTCGTCGCGGCACAATTTACTTTTGACCGGTCCGCCGGTGATGCCGACGGTGCGGCACCCGGAAAGCCTGGCGATCTGCCCGACGGCCGAGCCGACGGCGCCGGCTGCGGTCGAGACCACGACGGTGTCGCCCGGTTTCGGCTCGCCCAGATCGATGAGGCCGAAATAGGCGGTGATGCCGTTCAGGCCGAGCACGCCCAACGAGAGCGACAGGGGCAGGTCGGCTTCCTTCACCTTGCGCGTCACGTTCGTGCCGTCCGACACCGCGTATTGCTGCCAACCGAGCATGCCCATGACCTTGTCGCCTTCGGCAAAGCCTGGATGCTTCGACGCCAGCACCGTGCCGGCGGCAAAGGAGCGCATCACCTCGCCGATGCCGACCGGCTGCGAGTAGTTGGCCACCGCGCTGACCCAGCCGCGCATCGCCGGCTCGACCGAAAGGAATTCGTTGCGCACCAGAAACTGCCGGTCGGCGATCTGCGGCGTCGGCGCTTCGACAATCTCGAAATTCTCCGCCTGTGGAATGCCCGCGGGCCGTGACTTCAGCAGCACCTGGCGGTTCGAATTGGGCAGCATGTCAGTTTGCCCCGCGCGGCGTCGCCAGCGGCGATTTTTCGCGTGGCACGTAGGCGCCGTCGCCGGCTCGGCCTTCGAGCTTGCCGTCGCGCACCACGAACTTCCCGCGCAGCATGGTGGCGACCGGCCAGCCGGTCACCTTGATGCCCTCGTAGGGCGTGTAGTCGGTGCCGCCGTGCATCAGGCTTTGCGAAATCGTTACCTCGCGCCTGGCGTCCCACAGCGCGATGTCGGCGTCCGAGCCCACCGCGATGGTGCCTTTCTTCGGATAGAGCCCGTAGGTCCTGGCGTGGTTGGTGGCGGTGAGCGCAACGAACTCGTTCAGGCTGATGCGACCTTTGCCGACCCCTTCCGAAAACAGAATCGGCAGCCGCGTCTCCACGCCGGGAATGCCGTTCGGCACCCAGCGGAAGCTGGTGCGGCCTTTTGGTGCCAGTTTTCCGTGCGGGTGGTCGTAACGGAACGGACAGTGGTCGGAGGAGAACAGCGAGAAGATGCCCTGCTGCAATCCTTCCCAGCACGCCTGTTGGCTCGCCTCGTCGCGCGGCGGCGGCGAGCAGACATATTTGGCGCCTTCCATGTTGAGGCCGTCCATGTCCTTCTCGGTCAGCACCAGATATTGCGGGCAGGTTTCGCCGTAGATCTTCAGGCCGCGGCGCCTGGCGCGGGCGATCTCTTCCATCGCCTCGCGGTTCGACACGTGCACGATCATGATCGGCACGTCGACGATCTCGGCGAGTGAGATCGCCCGATGCGTCGCTTCACGCTCGACCGCGATGGGGCGCGAGGCGCCGTGATATTTCGTTTGCGTCTTGCCGGCCTGCTCGAGCCTGTCGGTAAGGAAGCGGATGGCGTCGTAATTTTCCGCATGCACCATGACCAGCGCGCCGGTCTCGCGTGCGACGCTCATCACCTTGAGCATTTCCATGTCGGAGAGGGCGAGGCCCTCGTAGGTCATGAACACCTTGAACGAGGTGTAGCCGTCATTGACCAGCGCCGGCAGCTCCTGGCCGAGCACGGGATCGCTGGCGTCGGCGATGATGAGATGGAAAGAGACGTCGACATAGCACTGGCCGTCGGCCTTGGCGTGATAGTCCTTCACCACCTGGCGCAGGCTCTCACCCTTCTGCTGCATGGCGAAGGGCAGCACCATGGTGTTGCCGCCGAAGGCGGCCGAGCGCGTTGCCGAGGCGAAATCGTCGGCCATGACGATGCCCGGACCCGAGGGCTGCGCGATGTGCACGTGGCTGTCGATGCCGCCGGGCAGCACCAGAAGGCCGGCGGCGTCGACAATCTCGGCTGCCGCCCCGAGATTGTCGCCGAGCGCCGCTATCCTGCCCTTGCTGATGCCGACGTCGCAGGAAAACGTGTCGGAGGCGGTGGCGATGGTGCCGCCGCGGATGATGGTATCGAAACTCATGCGAATTTTATCATAGCATTATTCCCGCGCGTCTCGCATGCTTTGCGCCATGTGAAAGGCTGACAACAGGTTTGATTTTGCTGCCGGACGGGTTACAGGATCGGCATTAAGAAAAGCCGGGGGAGACGATGCTATCAACCGCCGAACGCGCCAAGGCCGCCGACATCCTGATGGAGGCGCACCGGACGAAAAAACAGGCGGTGCAGCTCACGACCACGTTCCCGGCCATCACCATCGAAGATTCCTACGCGATCTCCACCGAAGTCGCGAACCGCAAGATGGCGGCGGGGGCGAAGCTGATCGGCCACAAGGTCGGCCTGACCTCCAAGGCGATGCAGCGCTCCTCGATGATCGATGAGCCGGACTTCGGTTTCATCCTCGACGACCAGATGATCGCCGATGGCGCCAAGGTCAAGCACGCCGATTACTGCAAGCCGCGCGTCGAGGTCGAGCTCTGCTTCGTCATGGGCAAGCGCCTGCTCGGTCCCGGCATCGGCCTCGCCGAAGTGCTGCGCGCCACCGAATACGTCATCCCGGCCATCGAAATCGTCGATGCCCGCATCCAGGACCAGCGAAAAATTTATGACACCGTCGCCGACAACGGCGCTGCCGCCGGCATCGCGCTTGGCGGCCGCCCGGTCGGGCCCCTGGATGTCGACCTGCGCTGGGTCGGCGGCATCATGTACCGCAATTCCGAAATCGAGGAGACCGGACTTGCCGCCGGCGTGCTCGGCCATCCGGCGCTTGGCGTTGCCTGGCTCGCCAACAAGCTCGGCGGTGTCGGCACCGCGCTCGAGCCCGGGCATCTGGTGCTCGCCGGTTCCTTCACCCGCGTCGTCTTCGCGCAGAAGGGCGACACGCTGCACGCCGATTTCGGCCCGCTCGGTGGGCTCGCCATTCAGTTCGTTTGAGGATCACCCCATGGTCGAATTTCAACGCAACGCCTTCAAGCAGGCGCTTCGCGACGGCAAACTGCAGATCGGCCTGTGGTCGAGTCTGTGCAACAACATCGCCGCGGAGATCATTTCCGAGTCCGGCTTCGACTGGCTGCTGCTCGACACCGAGCATTCGCCCAATGAAATCCCCGATCTGCTGTCGCAATTGCAGGCGGTGCAGCGCGGCACCGCGACGCCGATCGTGCGCCCGGCCTGGAACGATGCCGTGCTGGTCAAGCGCATCCTTGATATCGGCGCGCAAGCGCTGCTGTTTCCCTATGTGCAGACGGCGGACGAGGCCAAGCGCGCGGTTGCCGCCACGCGTTATCCGCCGCAGGGCATCCGCGGCGTCACCGTCGTCGGCCGCGCCAGCCGCTATGGCCGGGTGCCGAACTATCTGACCAAGGCCAATGACGAGATCTGCGTGCTGGTGCAGGTGGAAACGCGCTCGGCGCTGGAACAGCTCGAGGCCATCGCCAAGGTCGAAGGCGTGGACGGCGTGTTCATCGGCCCCTCCGATCTTGCCGCCTCGCTCGGACATCTCGGCAATCCGCAGGCTCCCGAGGTGCAGAAGGCGATCGAGGATGCCGGCCGCAAGCTGAAGGCGATCGGCAAGCCGGCGGGTATTCTCACCGGCATTGATGAGGAAATCCGCCGCTATATCGGCTGGGGCTACCAGTTTGTCGCCGTCGGCGCCGATCTCGGCCTGCTGCGCAATGCCGCCGACGCGCTGGCCAGGAAATATAAATCCTGAGACGCGTCCGTGGGCGTTTGCGCTAGATCAAAGCGCCGCCGGAACAACCCGCCAAAGCTGCGCCCGCTAGGGATTTCGCGCCGCAAGGCGTGGAACGCCGGGAGGGTCGCCATGGCGGCGCAGGTAGAACCGATCCACGATATCGCGCATCTGGGCAGCGTCGAGCTGTTCACGCCGGTGCCGGACAAGAGCCTCTGGTATTTCCGGGACCTGCTGGGCATGGAGCCCGTGCACGAGACGGAAGAGTCGGTCTATCTGCGCGGCTATGGCGACTACGCCACCTCGACCCTCAAGCTCACCGCCTCCGGAGATCCCGGCGTCGGCTGCGTCTCCTGGCGTACCGTAAGCCCGCAGGCGCTGGAGCGCCGCGCCAAGGCCATCGAAGCAGCAGGCTTGGGGCTAGGCTGGAGCAATGGCGATTTCGGCCGCGGCCGTTCCTATCGTTTCCACGATCCCGACGGCCATCGCATGGAGATCTATTACGAGGAGCAGAAGTTCGTCGCGCCGAAGAATCTGCATTCGACGCTGAAGAATCTGCCGCAGAAATATACCGGCCGCGGCGTTTGCGTGCGCCGCGTCGATCATCTGGCGCTGCTGGCCAAGGACGTCGAGGCCAACCGCAAATTCGCACAGGACATTCTCGGCTTCCAGTTGCGCGAACAGGTGCGCTACGACCACGGCAAGACCGAAATCGGCTCATGGATGAGCCCGACCGCCATTCATCATCAGCTCGCCTATGTGGTCGACGTGATGGGCGCGCACGGGCGCCTGCATCATTTCTCGCTCTGGGTCGACAATCGCGACGATGTGCTGCGCGCCGCCGATATCCTGTCCGAGAACGGCATCTTCCTCGAAGCCGGTCCGTCCAAGCACAACAACTCGCAAGGCTTCTATCTCTACACCTACGAGCCGGGTGGCAACCGCGTGGAAATCTACACCGGCAGTTTCCTGGTGGTGGCGCCCGACTGGGAGCCGGTCACCTGGGACGAACAGGAGCGCGGCACCGGCACCTATTGGGGTGCTTCGCTTCCCCGCAGCTTCATCCAGTACGCCACGCCCAACGTATCGGCCGAGAACGTCGGCGAGCCGCCGGAATTTCCGGTGTTCTTCTAATCCCCGAGGATCAGTCTGATGGCCTTGCCGCCCCGGATCGACGCGAAAGCGGTGCGCGAACGCATTGGCGCTTATGCCGACACGGTGGCTTCGGCGGAAGAGCGTGGCGCGATCTACCGTGAGTTGATCGGCTTCGTGCCGCCACGCATCGAGGCACGCCTGGCAGTGACCGGCGCGCTCGATCCCAAGCTGCTCGACATGCAGGAGCAGATGCGCGAGCACGCGATGTATCCGCGGTGCTTCAACACCAAGACCGCCCAGCTCATGCTGTTCGGCATGCTGCTGATGGACATGAGCGACGCCGCGCAACTGCACGCCATTGCCGCGCGCCGGGCCGGCGCCAGTTTCGAGGAGCTGCAGGCGGTGGTGAGCCTGTGCTTCCTGTTCCGCGGCCTGCCGGCGGCCAATCGCGGCGCCGAGGTTCTGGCCAATCTCGCCAAGCGCGAGGCGGATGCCGCCGTGGCCCAATAAATGCCCCAACGGC
>DATJYA010000234.1:0-7205 GCA_035499835.1 Pseudolabrys sp. | reverse complement strand
CGTCTGGCTGTAGACGTGCTCGACGCCGTCGATGCCCTTGATGATCGCTTCCAGCGGCTTGGTCACGAGCTCGACCGCGTCCGGCGCCTTGAGGCCGTCGGCGTTGACGCGGATATCGACCATCGGCACGCTGATCTGCGGCTCCTCCTCGCGCGGGATGGTGAGCAGCGCGATGAGGCCGACGGCGAGCGCCGCGAGCAGGAACAGAGGCGTCAGCGGGGACCGGATCGTGCTCTGCGTGAGCCGGCCCGACAGACCGAGCTTCACGGGTGCACCAGCACGTCGCCGGGCTTCAAGCCGGAAAGAATCTCGAGCGCGTCGGGCATGTCCGGCCGCGGCAATGGCCGGCCGCGCTGCACCGGCACGTCGATGACGGTCTTGTCGTCCTTGCGCAGGCGGGCGTAGTCGATGCCGAAACGGGTGACGATGAAGCCACCTGGCACGGTGACGCTTTCGCGCTCGCCGGCCGAAACCCAGACGCGGATGCGCTCACCGACGAAGTAATCGCCGAGCCCCGCGACCGCCGCGTCGGCAACGACGCGGCCATCCTCGATCTGCGGATAGACCAGACGGATAGTGCCGAACCTGGCGCCGTTGGCGCCGAGTTCTTCGCCGTCGACACGGACCGGATCGCCGACCTTGAGAAAGCGGGCGTGCCGCTCCGGCACGCGCAGCCGCAGCACGAAATTCTGCTCGGCGATGCTGGCGACCGGCTCGCCGGCGAGGATCACCGTGCCCGCCGTCACCGGCACTTTAAGCACCCGCCCCGCGGTCGGCGCCAGCACCTTGCCTTCGTTGAGCTGCTGCTCGACCACGGCACGCTCGGCAACACGGGCGCGATGGGCGTTGGTGGCCACGTTGAAAGCGGTGCGCGCCTCGTCGAGACGCGTCTTCGGCGTATTGCCGCTGGCGAAAAGCTGCTCGGCGCGGTTGAGATCGTCCTGCGTCTGGGCGAGCTGCGCCTCGAGGCCGGCGATCTGCGCATCGAGCGATTTCATCTGCAGGACGAGCTTCTCGTCGCCGACCGTCGCGACGAGTTGGCCCTGCTTGACCTCGTTGCCTTCCTTGACATTGAGCTCCGCCACCGTGCCGCCGATGCGCGCGCGCGCGGGCACCACATTGGCGCTCTCGACGGTGGCGAACACGGCCTTCTCGTCGGCGACGGCTTTCGGCTCGACCGTGAATGTGTCGGCGGCGAAGGCCTGCTGCGTCAGCAGCATCGCCACGGCGGCCATCGCAATTTGAATTCGCATCGCACGCCTCATTCGACTGATCCGCGCCGGCACGCGCCGGCCGCGCATGGCCTTACTGATTTGACGCAACAGCGGCCCGCTGCGACGCCGACTTTTGCCGTCGACCGGGCTTCGGCGCGCATACGGCGGCGGGCGCGCAATAGACGCGGTAGAGCGTGCGCACCAGCTCGCGCGCCGGGGCGCTGCCGATCGAATACCAGATGGTTTGTCCGTCGCGCCGCGCCGTCACCAGCCCGTCCCGGCGCAGCAGCGCGAGGTGCTGCGACACCGTCGAGTCGCGGATTTTCAGCAGCGCCGCCAGTTCGCCGACCGAGCGCCGTTTCTCGATCAACTGGCAGACGATCATCAGCCGGTGGCGATTGGCGAGCGCTTTCAGGAGGTTGCTCGCCCGGTCCGCGGCGGCGAGCATGTCGCTGCTTTGTATTTTCATACTTGCGTATATACGAATTATCGAATATATAGTCAATGCCCGCCGGGACCGGGCAATGAACATCCCGACGTCCCGGCCAACGAGGAGGTCACCCCATGAATGTCGACCGCGCGGTGCTGAGCTTTGCCGGCGTAATGGTGCTCGTCAGCGTGGCGCTGACCTGGCTGGTCAGCCCCTACTGGCTGCTGCTCACCGTCTTTGTCGGGCTCAACATGATCCAGGCCGCTTTCACCGGCTTTTGCCCGGCGGCCATCGGATTCCGCATGCTCGGGGTCAAGGCCGGCTGCGCCTTCGAGGCGCCGCAGGCCAGTCGCTAGCGGCAGCCCCAAGACGGCGCGACCGGGATCGTCGAATCCTAGCCGCCGGCGGCCTCGAGCGTATCCTCGAAGTTCTTGAGCCCCGCGCGCGGCGCGTTGACCAGCACCGCCATGTTGCCGGGCGGGTGCTGGTTCTTCCACATCATGGTGTGCGCCTTCGGGATCTCCTCCCAGGGGAAGATCTTCGACAGGCAGGGATCGATGCGGCGCTCGAGCACGAAACGGTTGGCTTGCGACGCCTGCTTGAGGTGCGCGAAGTGCGAGCCCTGGATGCGCTTCTGCCGCATCCAGACGTAGCGCGCATCGAACGTGATGTTAAAGCCCGTGGTGCCGGCGCAGAACACCACCATGCCGCCGCGCTTCACCACCATGCAGGAGACCGGGAAGGTCGCTTCGCCCGGATGCTCGAAGACAATGTCGACGTCACGCTTGCCGGTGATGTCCCAGATCGCCTTGCCGAAACGCCGCGCTTCCTTGGTCCAGTCATTGTACTCAGCCGAGTTCACCGGCGGCAGCTGGCCCCAGCACTTGAATTCCTTGCGGTTGATCGCGCCTTTGGCGCCGAGATTGAACACGTATTCCATCTTCGACGCGTCGGAGACCACGGCGATGGCATTGGCGCCGGAGGCGGCGACGAGCTGCAGGCCGAACACGCCGAGGCCGCCGGAGGCGCCCCACACCAGCACGTTGTCGCCGGGCTTGAGCGTGTGCGGCGAATGGCCGAACAACATGCGGTAGGCGGTCGCCAGCGTCAGCGTGTAGCAGGCCGACTCTTCCCAGGTGAGATGCTTGGGCTTCTCCATCAACTGGCGCGACTGCACGCGGCAGAATTGCGCGAAGGAGCCGTCCGGCGTCTCGTAGCCCCAGATGCGCTGCGAGGGCGACAACAGCGGATCGCCGCCATTGCAGTCCTCGTCGTCGCCGTCGTCCTGATTGCAGTGGACGATGACTTCGTCGCCGACCTTCCAGCGATGCACCTTCGAGCCGACCGCCCAGACTATCCCTGAGGCATCCGAGCCGGCGATGTGATAGGGCTGCTTGTGCACGTTGAACGGCGTGATCGGCTGGCCAAGCCCCGCCCAGATGCCGTTGTAGTTGACGCCGCCGGCCATCACCAACAGCAGCACCTCGTCCTCGCCGATGGCCCAGGTCGGCACCACTTCGAGCTGGAAGGATTTCTCCGGCGGGCCGTGCCGCTCCTGGCGGATCACCCAAGCATGCATCTTCTCGGGCACGTGGCCGAGCGGCGGGATCTCGCCGATGGCATAGAGGTCCTTCGGCTTGGCTTTCATCTGCGCGACAGCCGGCATTCAACTCTCCTTGCGGCGGGCTTTGCGGCAGTGTGACGCAATTGATATTGCGGTGCAATATTAACCCTGTGCAACGGGCGAAAAACTGCGCTGTTTAAGGGTTCCTCAAGGCGGCTACCCCTAGCTTGGCCGGCATCCGCTTGAGGCTGCCATGGCCGTCTACGAGATCGCCCCGAACCGTGCCGGTGCGCCGCTGGCGCGGCCGGTGGAGTTCATCTGCTTTGCGCTCGTCGTCGCGCACGCGGCCTACATTGCGGCGTCGTACTGGCATGGCACCTGGCTGATCGCGCCGGACGGCAGCGGCGTGCCGTCGGATTTCGTCGACGTGTGGGCCGCGGGCAAGCTCGCCTGGCAGGGCAGCCCGGCGGCAGCCTACGACTGGCCGGTGCACAAGGCGGCGGAGGTCGCCGCCGTCGGGCATCCGTTCCAGGGCTATTTCGGCTGGCACTATCCGCCGACGTTTTTGTTTGCGGCCGCAATACTCTCGTTGATGCCCTATGCGGCCGCATACGTGCTGTGGGTCTTCGGCACCTTTCCGCTCTATCTTGCCGCGGTTCGCGCCATCGTCGGTGAGCGCGTCGGCTATCTCCTCGCCGCCGCCTTCCCGGCCATCCTCGGCAATTTCATCGTTGGGCAGAACGGATTTCTCTCCGCCGCGTTGTTCGGCGGCAGCCTCCTGTTCGTCGAGCGGCGGCCGATCCTCGCCGGCGTATTGCTGGGCCTGCTCGCCTACAAGCCGCATCTCGGCCTGCTGTTTCCGATCGTGCTCGCCGCGAGCGGGCACTGGCGCGTGTTTTTTGCGGCCGCCGTGACCGCGATACTGATGGCGCTCGCCTCGTGGCTCGCCTTCGGCGGCGAGACCTGGCTCGCGTTCTTCGCCAGCATCGGCCATACCTCGCAGGCGTTCCTCTCCGACGGCTGGGCCGATTTCGCCAAGCTGCAGACGGTATTCGGGCTCACGCGCATGCTCGGCGGCTCTGAGCCGCTGGCCTGGACGCTGCAGGCGTGCGTTGCCCTTGCCTGCGCCGCGGCGATTTCGTTGCTGTGGCGCGGCCGCGCCGAATTCGACCTCAAGGCCGCCGCGCTCGGCTGCGCCGCGCTGCTGGCAACGCCATATCTCTATCTGTATGACCTCGTCGTGCTGGCGGTGCCGCTCGCCTTCCTGTTCCGGTTCGGCCGCACGCACGGGTTCGCACCGTACGAGCTCACGGGCATTGGGATCGCGTCCCTGCTCGTGCTGGTCTTCCCCTTCGTCAAGGCGCCGACCGGTTTTGCCGCGGTGCTCGTGGTTGCTGCGCTGATTGCCCGCCGCGTGTTGGCGCCGCAGCCTGGCCTCGGCGCAGTGCCGTGAGTGTGCAGCATCTCGCTGGCGAAACCGCGCCGGCGCTGCCGGCGGCGCGATGGATCTCGCTGATTGGGCTGACGCTGGCGCTGGCCTTCATCGTCGTGCTCGCCGGCGCCTGGTTCGGCGGCACCTGGCTCACCGACGCGCAGGGCCGACCGATCGCCAACGACTTCGTCGACGTCTGGGCGGCGGGCCGCCTCGCGCTCGATGGCCACGCCGCTTCCGCCTATGACTGGACGCTGCACAAGGCCGCGGAAATCCGCGCGGTCGGCCATGACTTCGAAAACTATTACGGCTGGCACTACCCGCCGACATTCTTCTTTGCTGCAGCGGCGCTGGCGCTGCTGCCGTACTCGACGGCGGCGTTGATATGGCTTGGGCTGACATTGCCGGCCTATATCGCGGCGGTGCGCGGCATCCTCGGCGAGCGCGCCGGCCTGTTCGTGGCGCTCGGCTCGCCCGCGGTGCTTTGGAACGTCACGGCCGGGCAAAACGGCTTTCTCACCGCGGCGCTCATCGGCGGCACGCTCGGCCTGATGCAGCAACGCCCTATGCTTTCAGGCATCTGTCTCGGGCTGCTCGCCTACAAACCGCATTTCGGCCTGCTGTTTCCCATCGCGCTGATCGCCGGCGCGCAATGGCGCGTAATCGTCGGCGCGACGCTCACATCCGCCGGAATGGCCGCGCTGTCCGTTTTCGCCTTTGGCCTGGCGAGCTGGCAGGCCTTTTTCGAATGGATGCCGGTGACCAGCCGCGTGGTTCTCGGCGCGGGCGCTGCCGATTGGAGCCGGCTGCAGAGCCTGTTCGGATTTGTGCGCGCGCTCGGCGGCAGCGAAGCGCTGGCGTGGAGCGCGCAGGCCGCGCTCGCTCTGGTACTCGCGGCTGCAATCGCCTGGCTCTGGCGCAGCCGCGTTGCGTTCGAGTTGAAAGCCGCAAGCCTCGCCTGTGCCGCGCTGCTGGCGACGCCTTATCTTTACATCTACGACCTGGTGGCGCTCACCGTGCCAACGGCATTTCTACTGCGGCTGGCGCTGGCGCGCGGATTTCTGGCCAGCGAAGTGGCCGGGATTGGCGCCGCCGTCGCGCTGTTGCTCAGCTATCCTTATGCGAAGACGCAGGTCGGGCTGGCGGCAACGATGATCGTGGCTGCCTTGGTGGCGTACCGCGTCATCATGACAAGAAACAGCGTGACCGGTATCGCCGCGCAGCCGCCACATACACGCTAAGCAGCAGCGAGAACTAGACTGGCCCCGGTCTGACCACAAGCAGACCGGGGCCAGCTAGGCGTTGTCCAGAACATTCGCGTGAACGAACATTCCCCACGCCCGACTCGAATCTTACATGAGTCTCCAAGGCCGGCAATGGGCGAAGGCCCCAAAAACCTGTGCCGATCTGAGACACAATGTGAACGTCATCGTGTGACAGAGAGAGCGACGGCCCCTAGGAAGCGCGATCGAGGCGTTCGAGTTCGTCGGCGATAACCGAGAAGCGCGCCGCGTGCGCGCGCTCGGAGCGGAAACGGGCGAGCTCTTCGGCTAATCCGAGGAAGCTCGCGTGCGTTTCTTCGAACATCCGCTGGATTTCCGCGCTGATGTCACCGCTGGTCTTCTGCGCGTCTTCGAGCGATTGAGTGACAAGCTCGACCCGCTTGCCGAGCGACTGCACCGCGGCCCGCATCAAGGCCGGCGCGTCCTTCTTGTAGCCGGCGGCGGCGTCGCCCTTGCTTTCGATAGCGACGCGGGTCTCATTCGCCAATTTGCGGATCTCCTGCGCCACGACCGCAAATCCCCTGCCCGCATCGCCGGCGCGCGCGGCCTCGATGGTCGCGTTCAGCGACAGCATGTGGGTCTGTTGCGCGATGCTGCGAATGATCTCCAGAATGGACTCAGTCGAGCGGCCGACCGCATCGAGCTGCTCGAAATCGCTCAACAGGCCCTTCTGCACGTCGGCATGATCGACGTTCGATGCGAGGCCCTGCTGCATTTGCAGCTGCGTCGATTTCACATCCGTGGCGAGGTCCGACACTTTGGCGATCAGCCCGTCCATGCGATCGGCGAAATTGTCCGAGGCTTTCAGCTCGGCGCGGAAAACCTCGATGAGACGCTGGCGCGAACGCATCTGGAAATCCGCAGCGCGAGGCGCCGGTGCAGGAAGTAACTCTTGAAGTGGCCATATTGGACGGCGAAATTGTCGATGTAATGGTAGTGAAACGCGACTCCCTCGGGCACGTCAAAGAAGACGATGGCGCAAAGCGTCTGGTTGATGTTGATGCCGAGCAACTCGCCGAAGGTGGAGAAACCGGCCGACGGTATCCGCGCAAAGGTGTCCAGTTGCGCCAGCGCCGACGGATTGCAGAGACGGCGGCAAATGCAATCATTGAGGATCGCGCCGACGGGCCTCGGCTTGCCCTCGAGAAACCTGGCGAAATCGGCATTGGTCTTTCCGACGAAATCCTCCGCCTCCAGCAGGTAGAGCCGGTCGCCGGGAGCGATGTCGCAATAGAAGCTGATGCTGTCCTTGGCGAGGTCGATTCCGGCGACGGCGCGCACG
>DATJYA010000233.1:0-3115 GCA_035499835.1 Pseudolabrys sp. | reverse complement strand
CCGCATCCGGCCTGGTCGCAGGACGCGTCGGTAAAGCCGATCGGCAAGGTCGTATCCGCCCGCGGCGACGTCAGGGTCGAACACACCAGCGCGGTGGTCGTTCAGGCGGCGTTGAGCAATGCGGTGGGCCAGACCAAAATCGGCGATCCGATATTTCTCGGCGACATATTGCAGACGGGAGCCGACGGCCGCGTCGGTGTCACCTTCACCGACGGCACAGCTTTTGACCTGTCCAGCAACGCCCGCATGGTCATGAATGAGTTCGTCTATGATCCCAACGGCAATTCGAATTCGACTTTGTTGAGTCTGACCAAGGGCCAGTTCACCTTCGTGGCCGGCAAGATCGCCAAGTCCGGCGACATGAAGATCGACACTCCCGCCGCAACGATGGGAATTCGCGGAACGACGCCGCACGTCGAGATTTCCGACGACGGGACCGTCAAATTTTCGACCCTCATTGAAGAGGGCAAGGAAAAGGTGTTGGAGAAGAACGGCGCAGCGACAACCATCACTCCACATCAGGGGCAGGGCGGGTCGGCGCCAGGCACGGATGTCGCGAAACCGCTCAAGAAACTCAATCTCGATATTTGTCGAAACTGCTAGCTCTTAATTCATTTGCGGCGCGCTGATATGGGTGGTCTCTGCCACCCATATGGGACTATGCTCGCGGCAAATTCAGTCGATCGGCGAGTCATGATCGGTTTGAACGCTGGAAAATCTGGTGTGATCTTTGCTGCAAGACGCTATGTCATCGGCAGCGCCGGCGTCGTGCTGGGTTTGCTGCTTCTCGCATCGTTGTCGCTGGCGCAAGGCGCGAAGCCGGACGACAGGTTTGCGAATATCGATTTGTGCAACGGGCTCGATCGCAGTTCGCCGGAGCCGCAGATCAAGGGTTGCTCGGCGCTGATCGATGCGGGCGGCGAAACGTCGACCGTCATGGCTATCGCCTATAACAATCGCGGCGACGCCTATTCGAGAAAAGGCGATTACGATCGTGCCATCAGCGACTACGATATGGCGATCAAGCTCAACCCGGATGACGCCAAGCCATTCAACAATCGCGGTGCGGCTTATCTCAGGAAAGGCGAGTATGCCCGCGCTCTTGCGGAGTTCGCTGCGGCACTCAAGCTAAAGCCGGATTACGCCAGCGCTTTCGCCAACCGCGCTGAAACCTACGAAAAGACCCAAGATTACGCCCGCGCGGCCCAGGACTACGACGAAGCCATTCGCCTTCAACCGAATCTGGAGACGTTATGGAACGGGAGGTGCTGGGTTCGCGCCATCCTCGGTCAGCTGCAGCCGGCGCTTACGGATTGCGATGCAGCGCTTCGCATCCAGCCCGATGACGCGGCGGCGTACGATTCGCGTGGGTTCATTTACCTCAAGATGGGTCAGCTCGATGCGGCGATCGCCGACTATAATTCTGCGTTGCGCGTCGAGCCGAATCTGGCGAGCGCCGTTTACGGACGGGGGCTTGCGCGTCTCAAGAAGGGCGATGCCGCGAACGGCAACGCCGATGTCGCGGCGGCAAAAAAGCTCGAGCCGAAAATCGCCGAAGAGTTCTCGCGCTACGGCATTCAATAGCGCTGCCCAGCACACGCGTTAAGGTTTGAATAACCGTCCTGAGACGGCGGGCTTGGCGAATTGGCCCGCGGATTGCGGCGCGCCGCGCATAATTTAGCGTTTATGTGCCGCGCACAGACAATCTGAAATTTCCAGTTCAGAATCCCTTCACCGCAGCGCCTGAAACGGCAGCGCTCGCCGCGGCAATAAACCCCGTTGCAAGACATCCAGCGCAAAACGTCCGCCGAGGTTTCGGAAAAGGCATCGGTTAACCCGAGCGACATTCCGGACGCAGGGCGGTTCAGTCATGGCTCTCTTAGCGCCGGTCGCGCGCCTGTTCTTTTTGGTTGTCATTTGCTGCAGCGCTGCTTTCGCGGATACCGAGCCGGGCAAGGTTTCGACCGCGCCGGACATTGGCCAGGACAGCAAACGCGCGCAACCTGGGCCCGAAGGCAGAACTGAAAATCTTGCCGAGCGGCGCTTCGCCAGTCTTCCCCTCGACTCGACGGACGCTGAGCGGCAAGTCCTGCAATCGGCGCGTCGGGACGTCGTTCCGGGCGAGCCCGCGCCTGAACGAGATGAAGGCTCTGCCCAGCCGCGGCTTGCGAGTCTCGCGGCAGATCCGGTGGATAATAAACAGGCCGTCTTGCGATCGTCGCGCGAGGACGGGCCGCTTGCGCATCCGGGGTCTGACCGTGAGCCTGGAAGCCTGGCGCAGCCCCAGCTCGGCGGTCTTGCCCCGGATCGGGCGGGCGCTTCGCAATTGCCGGAGCCGTTTGACCTGCCTGCAAGCACCGCTTCAACCGGGGAAATGACGGCAAAGTGGTATGACCTTCGGTCGCGCATTCGCGCCGATCTTAAGACTATCGCCGAATGTCAACCAGCCGATGACCGCTGCCCCCCGGCGGCGCGTCGGTTTTTGTCGCTTGTCGAATTGGGCCGACAGCATCAAGGGCAGCAACGCCTGGCCTGGATCAATCGTGCGGTGAACCTGAGCGTCCGGCCGATGAGCGATTGGACCCAGTATGGTTACGCCGATTACTGGGCGTCGCCACTGCAGACGCTCAATAGTGGGGCCGGCGATTGCGAGGATTACGCCATCCTGAAATATGTCGTGCTCCGTGCGCTCGGAAGTGACCCTGACGATCTGCGGCTTGTGATCGTGCGCGACAATATCCGGCAGACGGAGCATGCGGTATTGGCCACGCGCTACGAAGGAGAATGGCTCATTCTGGACAATCGCTCGATGATGATAGTCAGCGCCGAACAGCATCGGCACTATGATCCTCTGTTCGTCGCCGACGATCGCGGCGTGAGGGCGTTCGCAACAGCATCCACCGGCCGCTGAATCGAAAAACCGGCATTTAAACCGCAAATCGACAATTTTCTGGAAAAAACACGTCGGCCCGGCTGACCTGCCACTGAGTTTTTCCTCCACGCGGAGTTAGAGTCCGGCCTCAATAAGGGGACGGACGATGAAGCGGATCCGGTTCACGGAAGAGCAGATTATCGCGGTTCTGCGCGAGCACGAGGCCGGGGCCAAGACAGCCGA
>DATJYA010000232.1:0-2958 GCA_035499835.1 Pseudolabrys sp. | reverse complement strand
AGTGGCGGCACCGACGTCGCCGTCTATCAGGATCAGCTCGCCGAGATCGCCCGCGACCGCAGCACCGGCCTGATCGGCCAAGCCGAAGCCGAGGCCGCCAGGATCGAAGTGTCGCGGCGGCTGATCGCGGCGGCCGATGCGCTGCCGGTGGCAACGCCTGCGGCCGGCCCCTCGCCGCTCTGGCGCCGGCGGGCGACGGCCATGGCCGCATTGCTGCTGCTGCCGGCCGGCGCCGCCGCGCTCTATCTCGCCAACGGTTCGCCGGAGCTTGCGGACGCGCCGCTCGCGCCGCGCCTTGCGGCCGTCCACCAGGACAAATCAGTCGAAAGCCTGATCGCGCGCGTCGAAGACCATCTGCGCGCGCATCCCGACGATGCCCGGGGCTACCAGGTGCTGGCGCCGGTCTATATGCGGCTCGGCCACTTCGACGAAGCGGTCGACGCCTTCCGCAAGATTCTGGCGCTGAGCGGCGAGAGCGCCGAGCGCGACGCCGATCTCGGCGAGGCGCTGACCGCGGCGGCAAATGGCGTCGTCACCGCGGACGCTAAATCCGCCTTCGATCGCGCCCTCGCGCTTGACGAGCACGAACTCAAGGCGCGCTTCTTTTCCGGCATGGCCGCGCAGCAGGATGGCAACCGCGCAAGGGCCGCCGAGATCTGGCGCGGCCTTTTGGCCGAGGCGCCGCCCGACGCGCCCTGGATCGACACCGTGCGCGAAGCCCTGCAGCAGGTCGGCGGCACGCCGCCTCAGGCTTCGGCGCCGGTTGCTTCCGCTCCAGGTCCGAGCGCCCAGGACGTTGCCGCGGCTTCCGCCATGAGCGAGAAGGATCGCGGCGACATGATCCGCGGCATGGTGTCGCAGCTCGCCGACAGGCTCAAGCAGGACGGCTCCGACGTCGACGGCTGGCAGCGCCTGCTGCGCGCCTATATGGTGCTCGGCGAGCGCGACAAGGCGAGTGCCGCCGCAGCCGATGCCCGTCATGCGCTCGCCGGCGACGCCGGCAAGCTTCACCAGATCGAAGACATGATCAAGTCACTGGGACTCTCATGACCCGTAAGCAGCGGCGCCTCACTCTGATCGGCGGCAGCGTGGCCGTGCTGGCGGTTGCCGTCGGGCTCATGCTCTACGCGCTCTCCGGCTCCATCGTCTTCTTCAATTCGCCGACCGATATCGCCGAAAAGCACCCCAGCCCGGCGACCCGCATCCGCCTCGGCGGCCTGGTCAAACCGGGCAGCATCGAGCGCGGCACCGATCTGCGCATCCGTTTTGAAGTCACAGACGGCAAGAGCGACATTCCGGTGCGTTACCAGGGCGTGGTGCCGGACCTGTTCCGCGAGGGCCAGGGCGTGGTCGCCGAGGGTACGCTTGACGCCGGCGGCGTTTTCGACGCCGATACGGTCCTCGCCAAGCACGACGAGCGCTACATGCCGAAGGAAGTGGTCGAGGCCCTGAAAAAGTCGGGGCGTTGGGAAGAAGGCAGCGCCGACTTCGCCGGAGACAAGAAGAAATGATCCCGGAACTCGGCCATTACGCACTGGTGCTGGCGCTGGCCTTAGGCCTCATCCAGTCGATCGTGCCGGTGATCGGCGCGCGCCGGCGCGACGCCGCGTTGATGGGGCTCGCCTCCTCGACCGCGCTCGCCCAATTCGCCTTCGTCGGCTTCTCCTTCGTCGCGCTCGTCGCCTGCTTCGTCACCTCCGATTTCTCGGTGGCGACCGTGGTCGAGAATTCGAACTCGCAGATGCCGTTCATCTACAAGGTGAGCAGCGTCTGGGGGAACCATGAAGGCTCGATGCTGCTCTGGGTGCTGATCCTGTCGCTGTTCGGCGCGCTGGTGGCGGTGTTCGGCGCCAATCTGCCGGCAACGCTGAAAGCCAATGTGCTGGCGGTGCAGTCGTGGATCGCCTCGACCTTCTATCTCTTCATCCTGCTCACCTCGAACCCGTTCCTGCGCCTCGCCGAGCCGCCGTTCGAGGGCCGCGACCTCAATCCGATCCTGCAGGATCCCGGCCTCGCCGTGCATCCGCCGCTGCTCTATCTCGGCTATGTCGGCTTCTCCATGGCCTTCTCCTTCGCCATTGCCGCGCTGATCGAGGGCCGCATCGACGCCGCCTGGGCGCGCTGGGTGCGCCCGTGGACGCTGATGGCGTGGATGTGCCTCACCCTCGGCATCGCCGGCGGCTCCTACTGGGCCTATTACACGCTCGGCTGGGGCGGCTTCTGGTTCTGGGACCCGGTGGAGAATGCCTCGCTGATGCCGTGGCTCGCCGGCACCGCGCTCCTGCATTCCGCGGTGGTGATGGAAAAGCGCGACGCGCTCAAGGTCTGGACCATCCTGCTCGCCATCCTCACCTTCTCGCTGTCGCTGATCGGCACCTTCCTGGTGCGCTCGGGCGTGCTCACCTCGGTGCATTCCTTCGCCAACGACCCGCGCCGCGGCGTCTTCATCCTCGGCATTCTGGTGCTGTTCATCGGCGGCGGCCTCGCCCTGTTTGCCTGGCGCGCGCCGGTGCTGAAGCAAGGCGGGCTGTTCGCGCCGATCTCGCGCGAGGGCGCGCTGGTGTTCAACAACCTGTTCCTCACCACGTCCTGCCTCACCGTGCTCACCGGCACGCTCTATCCGCTGGCGCTTGAGGCGCTGACCGGCGCCAAGATTTCCGTCGGCGCGCCGTTCTTTAATCTCACCTTCGGGCCGCTGTTCATCGCCTTGATGTTCGCCATGCCGTTCGGGCCGCTGCTCGCCTGGAAGCGCGGCGACCTCTATGGCGTGGCGCAGCGGCTGATGGCGGCGTTCGCGGTGGGCCTTGCCGCCATCGCCGCCGCTTTCGCCATCGAAGGCGGCGCTTCGGTGCTGGCGCCGTTCGGCGTCGGACTTGCCTTCTTCGTCATGGCCGGCGCCGTCGTCGATCTTGTCGAGCGCACCGGGCTGTTCCGCCTGCCGCTCGCCGCTGTTGCCGC
>DATJYA010000231.1:0-7799 GCA_035499835.1 Pseudolabrys sp. | reverse complement strand
CCCGAACCGGAGCCGCGGCGCCGGCGATCGCGGCGGCAATCAGCACCGGCGCCAGCCCCCGCATCACTCGGCCCCCACATAGCGGATCGAGTAGAAGTCATCGGGGGTTACCACCAGCTCGTAGGCAAACCGCAATCCGACAGCGAACACGAGCAGGCCGAGCAGCAGGCGCAGCCGTTCGCCGCGCATCTGCTGGCCGGTACGGGCGCCGAATTGCGCGCCGATCACGCCGCCGACCATCAGGATCAGCGCCAGCACGGCGTCGACAAGATGATTGGTGGCGGCATGCATCACCGTCGCCGAGGCCATGGTGACCAGCGTGAGCACCATCGAGGTGCCGATCACCGTCGCCGTCGGCACGCGCAGGAAATAGATGAGCATCGGCACCAGCAGGAAGCCGCCGCCGATGCCCATGATGGCGCCGACGAAGCCGATGAGGAAGCCGATTCCCCACACGGGGATCGCCGACACATAGATTTTCGAGCGCTTGAAGCGTAGCTTGAACGGCAGCCGGTGCATCCAGGTATGGCTGCCCGGCCTGCGGATGACGGCCGGCCCGCCGTGCAGGGCGCGCAGGATCGCCCGCACCGCCTCGTAGATCATGAAGGCGCCAACGATCGTGAGCAGCGTCACGTAGGAAAGGCCGATCACCAGGTCGAGTTGGTCGACCGCACGCAACATGGTGAACAGCCAGACGCCGGTCGCGGTGCCGACAACGCCGGCGGCGAGCAGTGTCAGCGCCAGCGCCACGTCGACGGCGCTGCGTCGCCAATAGCTGATCGCGCCGGAAAACGAGGAGGCGGCGATATGGCTCGACACGCTCGCCACCGCGACCGCCGGCGACACGCCGATGAAGATCAGCAGCGGCGTCATCAGAAAGCCGCCGCCGATACCGAACATGCCGGAGATAAAGCCGACCGCGATCCCCATCCCCAGCACCAGGAAGATGTTGACCGGCAGATCGGCGATCGGCAGATAGATTTGCAAAGCGGGTTTGTCCGGTGTCTTGGCGGTGAATACGCCCCGCCACTACTAGCGTAAAAACACCGTAGTGCTTAGCGATTTCCCAATACCAGGGGCTCGCCCACACGCGGCTTGGCGCGTGCCGGCGGCGCCGCGCTGGCGGCCGCATCCCAGCCGCCCGGCGGCTGCGCGACGTTGGTGGCGGCGTCAGGCTGCGTCTGGGCAACGAAAGTCTTAGCCGCGAGTTGAGCGGCGGCGAGCGCGTGAGAGTCGAGGCGGCTCGCAACCTCATCGCGCCTTTTCAAGGCTTCCTTGTCGCCCTTGTTCGCCGCCAGCGCGAACCATTTGTAGGATTCGGCGAAGCTCGCGTTCACACCGAGCCCGCGCGCATAGAGCACGCCGAGATTGAACTGACTGTCGGGAACACCGTGGTCGGCCGCCTTTTGGAACCACTGCGCGGCGGCGCCGTAATCGGGCTTGCCGTCAACGCCTTCGGCGTAGAGGACGGCGAGATTATGCATGGCCTTGGCGTTGCCGGCATTGGCGGCGGCAAGATAGAGCCGCCGTGCCTCGGCGAGGTTCTTCGTCACCCCCTGACCCTTTTCCAGCAGGCTGCCGTAGCGGAATTGCGCCGGCGCCAGCCCTTTGCTCGCCGCGCGTTCGAACCAGCGTGCGGCCTCGGTCATGTCTGCCGGCACGCCGTGGCCTTCGGCGTAGCGCATGCCGATCTCGTAGGCGGCGGCGGCGTCGCCGGCCGTGGCGGCGCTGCGCAGGCGAATGCTGCCGATCGCCGCCGGCAGGTGACCGCCGTTATGCGCGGGAGGCAGCATCAGAGGTGTTTTCGGCAGTGCCGGATTATCGGCGGGCGGCGAAATCGATCCGGTCACGAAGCCCGGCAATTGTGACGTTGGCGCGGTCGACAGAAGTGGCGCCGCGATGTTTGCGGCCGACTGCTGCGGAGCGGCAGGTGCCGCCGCTGCGGTATTGCCGGCGGCAGATGCAAGCGGCGCGGTATCCGGCTGGTTCGCGGCGGGTTGCGAGTCCGCGGCCATCGTTTCGGGGGCGTCGCTCGTGTCATTGGATTCTGCGTCGGCCGTCTTGTCGTCGGGTGCAGCATTCGCAACCTTGTTGGCGCCGGCGTCTCTGGACTGCGCCAATTTGCCGCTCAGGCTACCGAAGTCGATGAAGTTCGACGCGATCTGTACCGCGCCGATGACAACGGCGATGATGCTGGCGGCGATGAACAGCGATTTCACCCGCTTGATCAAGCTCTTGCGTGGCTTTGCGGCGTCGACCGCGTCGGCGTCCATGAAATCCGCTGCACTGCGCGGCGGACGCCGCGGCGGCGATTCCTGCACCGCGGCCTGGGCGGCGCGGCGGGCAGCGGCGATGAAGTTTGATTTGTTGCTCGGCACCGTCGCCGCCGCGGGTCGCGCGCCGCCGAGGGCCGCCTCAGAGGCGGCAATGCGCGCCGCCGGGTTGGCGCGCAGCGACGGGCGGCCCGAGCCGGGTTCAAGCGGCTGATCGCCCGGCAGATCGGGGTCGATCGACAGTTGCCGCGCCGCCGGCATGTGCTTCGGCGCGGGCGGTGCCTCGGTCATAGCCGGCGCGGCTAGCGGCGGCGGCGTTTCCGTGGCGGATAGGGGCGCGACCGGCGGCGCTGCTGCGGCGTCGATGAGCCGCACCGCAAGCTTGCCGACCGGCTCCTTGAGATCGAGCGGCTCGGCGTCCGTCGGCGGCGGCTGCGGGCGCGTCTCGCCGATGCCTTGTTCGATCATTGCGAGGCGGTCGACCACTACGCCGAGCGTGCCATGGACGGCGTCGAGCGCGTTCTGGGTGCGGACAATTTCGTCCTTGAGTGAATCGACAGCTGGCGCGGTTTCGTCGCCGACCTTGCTCGCCTTGATCTCCTCGATGTGTACGAGCAAGTCGGCAAGCCCGCGCTCGATGGCCTCGAGGTGGGCGAATCTGGAGTCCGACGCGTCGAGTTTCTGCACCAGCGTGGCGATGCGGTCCTCGAGATGGCCGATGGCGACACTATCGCCGCGCGAATTCTGGATCTGCTCGATCTTGTCGGACAGCGAACTGACCAAGGCTTCCAGCCGCGGCGGCACCGAGGCGCCGTTTTGCGTGCGCTCCGCGAGCGCATCAGAGAGGGCGCCGATGCGATGTTCCAGATGCGCAAGCGCGTCGCCGCCGCCTGAGGCCATGGCGATCTGCTCGACATTCTGCCCCAGGCGTTGCACCTCGGCTGCGAGCTGGTCGACGGTCTGGTTGGAGGCGACATGGGCGCTGATCTCGCGCAGCGTGGTGATCGCGCGTTCGAGCTGCTGCATTGTCGCCGGATCGCGCTGGGCGACGATCATGTCGATCTTGTACGTCAGGCTGGCGATCGCATCGTTGAAGCCGACCAGATTTTCTGCCGGCATAAGCCCATGCAGCGCGTCGCGAACTTCGGCGAGACCATGCTCGATGCCGGAAAGCGCGTTGGCGTCAACGCCAGCCTGCCGGCCCTCGGCGATGCGGTGGTTGAGCTCCGCAATCTGCCGCTCGATGGCCTCGATGGCGCGACGTGGCATGGCCTCGGTGAGCGTGTGGGCGATTGCGCCGAGCTCCTCGCGCAGGGCGTTGATTGCTTCCTCGACGCCGGGCTTGCGCAGCGTCTCGATCTGCGTGGTGATCGCGCGCAGTTGATCTTCCAGTCCCGACAGGTCCTGCGTCGGTAGCGGTGTGGACACGCGCGGTGCAACTGCCGGCGGCATTTGAACCGGCGGTGCGCGCCGTGGAGCGGGTGGCGGCGCCGGTGCAGCGTTTGGCGGCATGATCGGCGGCGCGGCTGGCGGCTTTGGCGCCGCCGCCTGCTTGTTGAGCGCGTGCTGCCGCGCCACAATTTCTGCAATGGCGAGATTGAGCGCCGGCGGCAATTGCACCGGCATTGCAGCCGACGGTGCTGGCGGCGGCGCCATCGGAGGCGGCGGCGCGATCGGCATCGGTGGCGGCCGCGTCGCGTTGGCGAACTGGTCGAGACGATGGTCGAGCCGCTTGATCAGCTCGGCGAGTTGATCCTGATCGTTGCGGCTGTGTTGCGGCGCATAGGCTTCCGGGCCGGGGCGGGCAACCTGCGCAACCTGAGCCACCTTGTCGATGCGGCGGCTGATGTCGTCGAGCCGCTCGTGCACCGTGCTCAGGTCGACGCCGTGGCGCTCGTCGTCGTCGTCAAGCGCATCGGGATCGATGCCTTGCTCCGCCGCCTGGTTGAAGATCACGGAGTTGAGCCAGTCGCCGAGCGACATGCCCGAGCGGCGCGCCGCCTCCCTGGCGGTCTCGCGGGCTTCAGGCCGGATGCCTTTGACACTCCACGGGACGCCAAATTTCATGCTCTCACCCGTATTCGAGGTGGAGGCAAAGAGCCGTGAATGACTCTCGTGGACCCGGCGCGCGTTAACAGCAGGTGGATACGGGCCCGGTCCTCATTCCACAGGCCGACTTTTTCCCGTTTGCGGTAAACAAGGAGTTAAGTTTTCGGCGAAGTACCGGACTTGGCCGGAGAAATTCTGCTGACGCCGCCGGCGGCGGGGCTTGTCCCATAACGGCTGGCTGGGTGTTATAATAACATGGCGGCCATTTAACAGTAAAATTCCAACGATGCGTGGTTTCGCTGATGCGAATACTTACCACGCCGAGTAAAAGTGATTCGGGGATAAGGGTTGACCAATACGGGATACCCGCATGACCGATGTGGTTGGGATAGAAATTCTCTTACTAGATCAAGAAGTTAAGTCAGACGAACCAAGCACGCGGCCGGACGAAAATACTGACCGGATTACAATCGGAGAGCTGGCGCGTGAAGCTGGCGTCACCTTGCGGGCGCTGCGATTCTACCAAAGCAAGGGATTGTTGACCCCGGCTCGTGACGGCGTCTCGCGGGTCTACGGGCAGGCCGACCGCGACCGTTTGGCGCTCATCCTCCAGGGCAAGCGTCTCGGCTTCACCCTGCATGAAATCCGCGAAATGCTGGCGGCGCGCGCCCGCGGCTGCCACAAGGCGCTGCCGGTCAGCCGCAAGAAATGCATCGAGCAGATTAATCTCCTCGAGCGCCAGCGCCACGACATCGAGCGGGCACTGGCCGAATTGCGGCGAATCTATACCGGTATGTTCCAGGACCTCCTGAACGGGCGCAGCGCCACCTCCGACGCGGCGTCCTGACAGCCAATTCGGCTTTTCCCCAGGCTTTAACGCAGGTGTAAACCGGCTCGGTCATAATCCGCGCCGATGTCCGCGCTTTGCCGCCTGCCCCGCACGCTGTCGGAATGGTGCGGCGGCTTGGAATCGCGGAAACCTGTTGCCTTCATAATCCGTTAATACCTGCGGCAGGACGCCGGGGAGGGAACCGATGCCGACTTACAAAGCGCCCGTGGATGACGCGCTGTTCCTGATGAACGACGTCTTTCACCTCGATCGCTACGGCAACCTGCCGGGTTTTGCCGATGCCTCGCCCGACATCGTCGAGGCGGTGCTGCGCGAGGCCGCCAAATTTTCCGAAGCAGTGCTCACGCCCCTCAACCGCGCCGGCGACGTGGAGGGCTGCACCCGTCGTGACGACGGCAACGTTGCCACGCCCACCGGTTTCAAGGATGCCTACAGGCAGGTCGCCGAGGGCGGCTGGATCGGCATTTCGGTGCCAGCCGAATTCGGCGGGCAAGGCCTGCCGGCGATGCTCACCATTCAGGTCAACGAATTCCTCTGCTCCGCCAACATGGCCTTCGCCATGTATCCGGGGCTGACGCAGGGCGCGATCGCGGCGTTGGTGGTGCACGCGTCGCCGGAGCTGAAGCAGAAATATCTGCCGAAGATGGTCGAGGGTGTGTGGACCGGCACCATGAATTTGACCGAGCCGCATTGCGGCACCGATCTCGGCCTCTTGCGCACCAAGGCCGTGAAACAGCCCGACGGCAGCTACAAGATCACCGGCACCAAGATTTTCATCTCCGCCGGCGAGCACGATCTTGCTGAAAACATTATCCATTTGGTGCTGGCCCGCATCGAGGGCGCACCCGCCGGCACCAAGGGCATCTCGCTGTTCGTGGTGCCGAAATTCATGGTCTTAGAAGGCGGCAAGCTCGGACCGAGGAACGGGGTGAGCTGCGGCTCGATCGAAGAGAAGATGGGCATCCACGGTAACGCCACCTGCGTCATGAACTATGACGGCGCCACCGGCTGGCTGATCGGCGAAGAAAACCGCGGCCTCAACGCCATGTTCGTGATGATGAACGAGGCGCGCCTCGGCGTCGGCGTGCAGGGCCTCGCGCTCTCCGAAGTCGCCTATCAGAACGCCGCGATCTACGCCAAGGAGCGGCTGCAGGGCCGCGCCATCTCCGGCGTCAAATATCCCGACAAGCCGGCCGATCCGATCGTCGTGCACCCCGACGTGCGCCGCAATCTGATGAACATCCGCGCCTTCAACGAGGCGGCGCGCGCGCTGGTGATGTGGACCGCGCTGAAGGCCGACATCGCGCATCGCTCGGAGGACGAGAAGGAGCGCCAGAGCGCCGACGATCACATGGGCCTGCTGACGCCGGTGATCAAAGGCGTGCTCACCGATACCGGCTTTGCCAACACGGTGATGGCGCAGCAGGTGTTCGGCGGCCACGGCTACATCGCCGAGCACGGCATGGAGCAGTTCGTGCGCGACGCGCGCATCGCCCAGATCTACGAGGGCGCCAACGGCATCCAGGCGCTCGACCTGGTCGGCCGCAAGCTCGGCCGCGACGGCGGCCGCGCCATGATGGCGTTCTTCAACGAGGTCTCCGCTTACATCAAGGAGAAGAGCGCCGACGAGAAGATGAAGCCCTATGTGGCGCCGCTCGGCGTTGCCCTCGGGCATCTGCAGCAGGCCTCGATGTGGTTCATGCAGAATGCGCTTGGCCGGCCCGACAATGCCGGCGCCGGCTCCTACGATTACATGCATCTCTTTGGCCTGGTCGCGCTCGGCTACATGTGGTGCCGCATCGCCGAGGCGGCGCTCGCCAAGCTGCCGAAGGCCAACGGCTCGGCCCCGCGCATGAATGCCAAGCTCACGACCGCGCGCTTCTTCATGGAGCGCATGCTGCCGGAGACGGCGAGCCATCTCGCCCGCATCCAGACGGGCGCCGGCTCGATGATGGAATTGCCCGACGAGGCGTTCTGACGGCTTGCCTCGCCCGGTCCTGCGCGAAACAGCAACGGGGCATGCACCGGAAGGTGCATGCCCCTTCGCTTAGATTATTCGCCGTTGCGAACCGGGCGACTATCTGATCACGCCCGGCGCGAACAGATCGGACAAGTCGGACGCATTGAGCGCATCGCCCAGCCAAGGGTAGTGATGGCGGGGATCGACGTCGAAGATTTCCTGCATGGTGCGCAGGAAGGATGAATGCGAATACTTGATCGTATTCGAATACGGCACGCCATTGACGTTCCGGTGCACGTCCTTCGAAATGACGATGAACGGCAAGGTCCGGCTGGGGTCATCGCCGCCTTCGCTCTCATCCCACCACAGGACGATGATGCCGTGGTCCTGATAGGCGTCCGAGGCCATGATCAAGGGGATCACCCGGGCGAGGAAATTGTCACCCTGGGCGAGGCGGGCGGGATCGGCGGTGTTGCCGCTGTTGGGGTACGACCCGTAGCCATTGGTGAGCGTCGTGTGCTGGTCGTTGTACTGGTTCGGCGTGATCCAGTTGTAGTCGGCCACTTTATTGCTCGCGAGATCGAGCGCCAACTGCTGCAGCGGGGCGTAATGCAGCCGCAGAGGATTCGAGGAGGTTGAATTGCATCCACCGTTCGTATCGGCGAAG
>DATJYA010000230.1:0-9968 GCA_035499835.1 Pseudolabrys sp. | reverse complement strand
GGACGCGCCGGCGCGCATCGCCGACACCACATTGTCGATGCCGCCATGGGCAGTCTGCACGATGACGGGAATATCGAGGCCCGCGTCGCGCATGCGCGCCAGCACGCCGAGCCCGTCGAGATCGGGCATCACCAGGTCGAGGACCAGGCAATCGACGGTGCGCTTGTGCGGCCCGGTGAGGAGGTGGAGGGCGGCTTGGCCGCTGTCGGCCATGAGGGGCTGGTAGCCGAAGCGGCGGACCATGGATTCGATCAGGCGGCGCTGCACCGGATCGTCGTCGACGACAAGCACCACTGCGGACATGCCCACTCCAAACGGTGTACCGATTTGGAGCAATGTCGCCGGTCTTGCTTAATGGGGTGTTAAACGGGCAAGTCTGGCCCTAGATAGTGCTCTGCCCCTGACCGCTGTCCCCCGAAATTTGCCCGCCATGCCCAGAACCGCATCGAAAAAGTCCGTCAAATCATCGAGGCCGGCAGCCAGGCTCGGAGCGCTGCCGGAGTGGAACCTCAACGACCTCTATTCGGGGATGGACAGTCCGGACCTCAAGCGCGATATCGCGCAGTTGGAAAGCGACTGCGTCGGCTTTGAACAGGCCTTCAAGGGCAAGCTCGCCGCCATGGCGGCTGGGCAGGGCGTAGATCCGCTCGCCACGGCGGTCCGGCGCTACGAGGCGATCGACGACATGATCGGCCGCATCGGCTCCTACGCCGAGTTGATTTATGCCGGCAACTCGACCGATCCGATCCGTGCCAAGTTTTATGGCGACGTGCGCGAGCGGCTCACTGCCGCCTCGCTGCATCTCTTGTTTTTTATGCTTGAGCTCAACCGCATCGACGATGCGGCTCTGGAGAGTGCAATGAACGATCCCGCGCTCGGTCACTACCGGCCCTGGATCGAGGACGTGCGCAAGGAAAAGCCCTATCAGCTCGAGGACCGCGTCGAGGAGCTGTTCCACGAGAAATCCGTGACCGGCTATTCCGCCTGGAATCGGCAATATGACGACACCATTGCCGGTCTGCGCTTCAGGATCGGCGGCAAGGAATTGGCGATCGAGCCGGCGCTCAATCTCTTGCAGGACGCCGACGGCAGGAAGCGCAAAGCCGCCGCCGAGGCGCTGGCAAAGACATTCAAGGAGAACCTGCGGCCGTTCACGCTGATCACCAACACGCTCGCCAAGGACAAGGAGATTTCCGATCGCTGGCGCGGCTTCAAGGACGTCGCCGATGCGCGGCACCTGTCGAACCGCGTCGAGCGCGAGGTCGTAGAAGCGCTGGTGGCTTCCGTGCGCGCGGCTTACCCGAAACTGTCGCACCGCTATTACGCGCTGAAAGCCAAATGGTTCGGCAAGAAGCGGCTGCCACATTGGGACCGCAACGCGCCGCTGCCGAAAGTCGCTCAGCGCACGATCCCCTGGGCCGACGCGCGCGCGACCGTGCTCACCGCCTATGGCGCCTTCTCACCGAAGATGGCTGAGGTCGCCGATCGCTTCTTCGAGAAGAAATGGATCGACGCGCCGGTGCGGCCGGGCAAGCAGCCGGGCGCCTTCGCGCATCCGACGGTGCCGTCGGTGCACCCTTACGTACTGCTCAACTACCAGGGCAAGCCGCGCGACGTCATGACGCTTGCGCACGAGCTCGGCCACGGCGTGCACCAGGTTCTGGCGGCGCCCAACGGCGCGCTGATGGCACCGACGCCTTTGACGCTCGCTGAGACCGCGAGCGTGTTCGGCGAGATGCTCACCTTCCGCAAGCTGCTTGCGCAAACCACCGACAAGAAGCAGCGCAAGGCCATGCTCGCCGCCAAGGTCGAGGACATGATCAATACGGTAGTGCGGCAGATCGCATTCTATACCTTCGAGCGCAAGGTGCATCTCGAGCGGCGCAACGGTGAATTGACCGCCGACAAGATCTGCGAGCTATGGATGTCGGTGCAGAGCGAAAGCCTGGGCCCCGCGATCGAGCTGAAGGATGGCTACGAGACCTTCTGGACCTACATTCCGCACTTCATCCATTCGCCGTTCTATGTTTACGCCTACGCCTTCGGCGATTGCCTGGTCAATTCGCTCTACGCCGTCTACGAGCAATCGGCGCAAGGCTTTGCCGAGCGCTATCTGGACATGCTCTCGGCCGGCGGCACCAAGCATCATTCCGAACTGCTCGCGCCCTTCGGCCTCGACGCCCGCGATCCCAAGTTCTGGGACGGCGGCTTGAACGTCATCGCGCATCTCATCGACGAACTGGAAGCGCTGGTCTAGGCTTCTGGCGTCATGCCCAAGGTCTGGATCGAAGCGGCATTGAATGGCGCCTGGACGCGTGAGCGGCAGCCGGCGATCCCCATCTCCGTCGAGGAGATCGTCGCCGATGGCATTGCGGCGGCAGAGGCGGGCGCCGCCATCATCCACTTGCACGCCTATGACGTGACAACTGGCCGCCAGCGCGACGACTACGAGATCTACGCGCCGATCATCGAAGGCATCCGCGCCAAGGTCGATGCCATCGTTTATCCGACGCTGCCGATCACTGGGTCCGGCTATGCCGGCGAACTGCGCAGCGCACAGGAGCGTTACGTCCACCTCGAACGTCTGGCGCAGAACGGCCTGGCGGAATGGGGCGTGGTCGACCCCGGCTCGGCGGTGTTCACGCGCTTCGACGAGATTGCGCGCGGCGAGGCCGGTTATACCTATTTCAATCCCGACGAGCACTTTCGCGAAGGCATGCGCATCGCTGCGCAATACGGCGTGCGGCCGAGCTACGCCATTTACGAAGCCGGCTGCACGCGTCTCGGCGCCGCCACCGCAGCGGCGACGCCCAAAGTGCCGACGCCGGTGTATCGCTTCATGTTCGCGCAGGAATTCTGCTTCGGCTTTCCGCCGGAAGCGCGTTTCCTCGACGCACACTTGGCGCTGCTCGCCGAAGTCGCTGCCGGCGCGCCGTGGATGGTTGCCGGTCTCGGTGTCGACATCCGGCCACTGATCGCGGCGGCGGTCGCACGTGGCGGGCATGTGCGCGTCGGCCTCGAGGACCGGCCCTGGGGCGTGCGCGAAACCAACCGCGCTTTGGTCGACGAGGCGGCGCGGCTGGTGCGCGCCGCCGGCGGCGAGCCGGCGACCGCCGCCGAAGTGCGGACGGCCTGCGCCGCGGCCGATATGGCGCTCAAGCGTGGCCGTGCTTAGGTGATGCAACAGGCATGACCGACCGCGAGAAAAACCGCTTCTCCGCCCGCGCCCGCCGCTACGCCAGGGTCGGCACCCGCGTTGGCGGCGTCGCCGCGCGCATGGCCGGGCAGCGCATCGTCGGCTCGCGTGGCGGCCGCGCCGGCAATGCGATGGCACTTGCCGCCGCGCTCGGCGGGCTGAAGGGCCCGATCATGAAGGTGGCGCAGTTGCTCGCCACTATTCCCGACGCGCTGCCGCCGGAATACGCCAACGAACTGATCAAGCTGCAGAGCCAGGCACCGCCGATGGGCTGGGCTTTCGTCAAACGCCGCATGAGCGCGGAACTCGGCAGCGACTGGGAAAAGAAATTCAAGAGCTTCGAACATCAGCCGGCAGCGGCAGCGTCGCTCGGGCAGGTTCATCGTGCACGCGCCGTCAACGGCTCAGAACTGGCCTGCAAGCTGCAGTATCCGGACATGCAGTCGGCGGTCGAAGCCGACCTGCAGCAATTGCAGTTGCTGATGGCGATCCGCAAGCGCTTCGATCCCGCCCTTGACACAACCGAGATCGCGGTCGAGATCGGCGCGCGCCTGCGCGAAGAGCTCGACTATGTCCGCGAGGCCAAGCATATCGCGCTCTACCGCGCCCTGCTCGCCGGCGAGACAGCCATTTGTGTGCCGCAGGTCTGGCCTGAGCTTTCCACACGCCGGCTGCTGACCATGGATTGGCTCAGCGGCCGCAAGCTGCTCGATCACAAGGACGCCAGTCTCGTCACCCGTAATCGCATCGCCACCGCGATGTTTACAGCCTGGTGGTTTCCCTTCAGCCGCTTCGGCGTCATTCATGGCGACCCGCATCTCGGCAATTACACGGTCTTCGACGATGCCGAAGGCGAGCCCGCAGGCATCAATCTGCTCGACTACGGCTGTATCCGCATTTTCCCGCCGAGCTTTGTCGGCGGCGTGGTCGATCTCTACCGGGGATTGTTGCGGGACGATGACGATTTTGTAGTGCAGGCCTATGAAACCTGGGGATTCAGGAGGCTTAGCCGCGAGGTGATCGATGCGCTCAATATCTGGGCGCGCTTTATCTATGGGCCGCTACTCGACGATCGCGTGCGCTCGATTGCCGACGGGGTGAAGCCGTCCGACTACGGCCGCAAGGAAGCCTTCCGCGTGCACCAGGCGCTCAAGCGGCTGGGACCCGTTATCGTGCCGCGCGAATTCGTATTCATGGACCGTGCCGCCATCGGCCTCGGCGCCGTGTTCCTGCACCTCGCGGCGGAGCTTAACTTTTATCAATTGTTCAACGAGGCCATCGAGAATTTTTCAGTCCGCGAGGTCGCGGCGCGGCAAGCCGCGGCGCTGTCCGCGGCCGGGTTATCTGTCGCCGCCGAATGAAGCCGACCGTTGCCCTTCGCGGGCAATTGCGCTAACCCCCTTCACAGCCCGCCACCTCAGCTCCCCGGAGACCCGCCCATGGCCGACCATGGCACCGTCGAATACGCCAGCGCGACTGGCAACGACTATCCCGCCCATGAACTGACCTACGAGCACTTCGTCCATTTCACCTACGTCGGCATCCTTCATATCGTCTGTATTCTGCTCGGCCTTGCCGTCGGCGGGGTTAAGGGCGATTGGCTGTTGGCGTCGGTCATTCTGCTTCTCGCGATCTTCGGGGCGATCCCGGGCCTGGCCAGCCGCTCGCGGGCGCCGAGCACGGCAGTTTTCGTCATCTGCTTCCTGATTTTCGTTTATGCCACGGTTTCGTAGCGCAGCGGTTTGACGTCGGCGGGGGCCGGGAGGGGGAGATGCGGATCGCCGTAGCGCGTGAGTCAGACGCCGGCGAACCTCGTGTCGCCGCCACGCCGGAAACCGTCAAGAAGCTGATCGCGCTAGGCGCCGAGGTCGCGGTTGCCCGTGGCGCCGGCGCAGGCTCCGGCATTTCCGATGCCGACTTCGAGGCAGCGGGCGCCAAGGTCGGCGACAATGTCAAAGGCGATGCCGACGTGGTGCTCAAGGTGCGCCGCCCGGCGGCCTCCGAGCTCGCCGACTACAAGAAAGGCGCGCTGGTCATCGCCATCATGGACCCTTACGGGCATGAGGCCGAGCTCAAGCAAATGGCGAACGCCGGGCTTGTGGCGTTTGCCATGGAATTGATGCCGCGCATCACCCGCGCGCAGTCGATGGATGTGCTCTCCAGCCAGGCGAACCTCGCCGGATACCGCGCCGTGATCGACGCTGCCGAGGAGTACGGCCGGGCGCTGCCGATGATGATGACCGCGGCTGGCACGGTGCCGGCGGCGAAGGTCTTCATCATGGGCGTCGGTGTTGCCGGCCTGCAGGCTATCGCCACCGCGCGCCGCCTCGGCGCCATCGTCACCGCGACCGACGTGCGGCCCGCCACCAAGGAGCAGGTGGAAAGCCTGGGCGCCAAATTCCTCGCCGTCGAGGACGAGGAGTTCAAGAACGCGCAGACCGCCGGCGGCTATGCCAAGGAAATGTCGAAGGAGTATCAGGCCAAGCAGGCCGCGCTCACCGCCGAGCACATCAAGAAGCAGGACATCGTCATCACCACCGCCTTGATCCCTGGCCGCCCGGCGCCGCGCCTCGTCACCAAGGAGATGGTGGCCTCGATGCGCGCCGGCTCGGTGATCGTCGATCTCGCGGTCGAGCGCGGCGGCAACGTCGAAGGCGCCAGGGCCGGCGAAATCGCCACCGTCGGCGGCGTCAAGATCGTCGGCTATCTCAACGTGCCCGGCCGCCTCGCGGCCTCGGCGTCGGCGCTCTACGCCAAGAACCTGCTCACCTTCCTCGACACCATGATCGACAAGAAAGAAAAGAAGCTCGCGATCAATTGGGACGACGAACTGATCAAGGGCACCGCGCTCACTCGCGACGGCGCCATCGTGCATCCGAATTTCCAACCGAAGACGGCGGCCTGACGGAGAAGGACATGGAGCAACTCGCAAACGCCGTCGATCCCTTCGTGTTCCGCCTGTCGATTTTCGTGCTCGCCGTCTTCGTCGGCTACTACGTCGTCTGGTCGGTGACGCCAGCGCTGCATACGCCGCTGATGTCGGTCACCAACGCCATCTCCTCGGTGATCGTGGTCGGTGCGCTGCTCGCGGTCGGTGTCGCGCTTGTTGACACCGGCACCTGGCTCGCGCGCGGCCTCGGCTTCGTCGCGCTCATCTTTGCCTGCGTCAACATCTTCGGCGGCTTCCTCGTCACCCAGCGCATGCTGGCGATGTACCAGAAGAAGAAAAAATGAGCGCCAACCTCGTCGCGTTGCTTTATCTCGTCGCCGGCGTCCTCTTCATCCTGGCGCTGCGCGGGCTGTCGTCGCCGGATTCGAGCCGCCGCGGCAACCTGTTCGGCATGATCGGCATGGCGATCGCCGTGCTCACCACGCTCGGCTCGCATCCGCCGGCCGACGCGGCGGCTTGGGGCCTTGTCGCCGGCGGCGTCGTCATCGGCGGCGGCATCGGCGCGGTGATCGCGCGGCGCGTGCCGATGACCTCGATGCCGGAACTGGTCGCCGCGTTCCACTCGCTGGTCGGCATGGCCGCGGTGCTGGTGGCCGCCGGCGCTTTCTACGCGCCGGGCGCCTTCGGTATTGGCGAGGAAGGCCACATCCACCAGCAAAGCCTGATCGAAATGTCGCTCGGCGCCGCCATCGGCGCCGTTACCTTCACCGGCTCGGTCATCGCGTTTCTGAAGCTTTCCGCGCGCATGAGCGGCAAGCCGATCATGCTGCCGGCGCGGCACGCTATCAACATCCTGCTCGCGGTCGCGCTCGTTGCCTTCATCGTCATGTTCTACCTGCACCAGGCGCCGTACGAGTTCTGGGTGATCGCCGCGATCTCCTTCGCGCTCGGCATTCTCATCATCATCCCGATCGGCGGCGCCGACATGCCGGTCGTGATCTCGATGCTCAACTCCTATTCGGGATGGGCGGCGGCCGGCATCGGCTTCACGCTGGGCAATACCGCGCTGATCATCACCGGCGCGCTGGTCGGCTCCTCCGGCGCGATCCTGTCCTACATCATGTGCGCGGCGATGAATCGCTCGTTCATCTCGGTGATCCTCGGCGGTTTCGGCGGAGAGGTGGCAGGCCCAGCGGCCGGCGCCGAGCAGCGGCCGGTCAAGCTCGGCTCGGCGGAAGACGCCGCCTACATCATGAAGAACGCGCAGAAGGTCATCATCGTGCCCGGCTACGGCATGGCGGTGGCGCAGGCCCAGCACGCGCTGCGGGAAATGGCCGACAAGCTCAAGAAGGAAGGCGTAGAGGTGAAATACGCCATCCATCCGGTGGCCGGCCGCATGCCCGGCCACATGAACGTGCTGCTCGCCGAGGCGAACGTGCCCTATGACGAGGTGTTCGAACTTGAAGACATCAATTCCGAATTCGCCCAGACCGACGTCGCCTTCGTCATCGGCGCCAATGACGTCACCAATCCGGCGGCGGAAGAAGATCCCTCTTCGCCGATCTACGGCATGCCGGTGCTGCAGGTGTGGAAGGCGGGCACCGTGATGTTCATCAAGCGTAGCCTGGCGTCGGGTTATGCCGGCATCGACAACCCGCTGTTCTACCGCGACAACACCATGATGCTGCTCGGCGACGCCAAGAAGATGACCGAGGCCATCGTCAAGGCGATGTAAACGCTACCGCGCCCAGGGAAACAGCACCGCCGGAAAATCGGCCGCATGCCTGTGTCCCGGGGGCTGCCGATGCGGCGTCGGCGGCGGGCTCTTGTCGGCTTTGACCGCGCGGCGATAGAGGTGCCAGGTCGCGTGCGCCAGTACCGGCACGACGACGGTAAGGCCCAGGAACAGCGGCAGCGAGGCGGCAAACAGCAGGCCGCTGACGATCAGGCCCCATAGCGCCATGGTCATCGGGTTTCTCGCCACCACGCGTAGCGACGTCGCCAGCGCCATCGCCGCGCCGACGTCGCGGTCGAGCAGCAGCGGGAACGACACCACGCTGATGCTCAACACCAGAATTGCGAACAAAAGACCGACGCCGTTGCCGACGATAATCAGCGTCCAGCCGGCCGGCGTGGTCAGCACGTCGGTGATGAACCGGCTGATCGAAACCGGCGAGGCATAGCCGAAGGCCGCCACATAGAGGGCGTTGGCGATCGCCACCCAGAGAACGAAGATGCCGAAGAGCAGCAGCCCCAGCGCGACGATGGCGCCGATTGAGGACGATTGCAGAACGTCGAGCGCGTCGGCAGCGGAGACGTCGAGCCCAGCCTCGCGCCGCCGACTCAATTCATAGAGCCCCAACGCGGCGACCGGGCCGACCAGGGCAAAGCCGCTCACCAGCGGATAAAGCAATGGCAGCACCGAATAGCCGAAGGCGAGCCGCGCCAGCACGAAGCCGATCACCGGATAAATGGCGCACAGGAACAAGGCGTGCGTCGGCATTGCGCGAAAATCGTCGAAACCTTTGGCCAAAGCCTGCTTGAGGTCGGGCCAGCCGATCTGGCGGACCGCAGGTTGCGAACGGGCATTCTCCGCGCCAAGCAGGATATGGGAATAAGCCATGGTCGTTCCCTCCTTCTTTGCCGCCGAGGCTGGGGTCGCAACGATCTAGCCTTGCACCTCCGCCGGCAGCGGCACCGAAACGTGCACGCGCACGCCTTCCGGTTTGTAGGCGATCTCGGTCTTCGCGCGAATCTGGCCGGGCAGCACGAAATCGAGAAGCCGCGTGCCGAAGCCATCGCGCTTCGGCGGCTTGACTTGCGGCCCGCCGCTTTCCACCCAGACGAACTGCAAGGTGCGCCGCGCCGCCTCGATGGTCACGCTCCAGGCGATATCCACCTTGCCGCCATAGACTGATAGGGCGCCGTATTTTGCCGCGTTGGTGGTGAGCTCGTGGATCGCCATGCCGAGCGACACCGCCAGCCGCGAATTGACTTCGACTGGCGGCCCGCTATAGCGAACGCGATTGTCGCTGCCGTCGTCAAAGGCGTCGAGTTCGTTGCGCAGAATCTGCTCGAAGGCGATCTCGGTGCGGCCCTCGTCGCTGAGCAAGAGATGCGTCTTGGCCAGCGACCCAATGCGGCCGATGAGTGCCGTCTTGAAATCCTCGATCGTTTCCGACGAGCGCGCGGTCGAGCCCATGATTGCCTGCACGGTGGCCAGCGTGTTCTTTACCCGATGATGCAGCTCGCGCACCATCAGCGCCTGCTGCTCGTCGGCGCGCTTGCGCTCGGTAATGTCGACCAGCATGTTGACCGCGCCGATCAGCTTGCCGTGCTCGTCGTGCAGCGGCGTTGGGTAGGGGATGAAGGGCACGCGGCTGCCGTCGGGGCGTTCGCAGGCTGCTTCCATCCCGCGCACGCAGCGGTTTTCCTTGAGCGCCAGCGCCATCGGGCATTCGTCGTGGCGCAGCGGTGTGCCGTCCGGCCAGAACAGCTTCCACGAGCCGCACCATTCGCTGGAGCCAAGTGGCGGCCGGTGGCCCCAGAGCTCGGCAGCGGCGTCGTTGTAATAAGTGATGCGGCCCTCGCTATCGGTCGTATAGACGGCGGCGGGCAGGGCATCGAGTAACTCGCGGAAGCGCCGCTCGCGCTCGCGCAGCATCTCTTGATCCCGGTGCGCCGCGGCAAAGGGAACGACATTTCCCTCGTTCGCCCCGTTGCTGCGAACAGCAACCGCATGCTCCAACTCGGTCTCAAGAAATCCGGCGACCTTGTCCATATCCTCCCCAATCCCCAACGCCCCGAAACACCACCGCCGGACCGGGTTTCACATAAACTTCACGGCGATCCTTAAACTCGCACTTGCCGTTTTGGTTGCAT
>DATJYA010000229.1:0-3592 GCA_035499835.1 Pseudolabrys sp. | reverse complement strand
TCGGATTGATGCGCGGTGGTCGAGGATTCCGCGGTGTGGTCGTCGCCCATCAGCGCCAACACGCCGCCATGCCGGGAGGTGCCGGCGAGATTGGCGTGGCGGAAGACGTCGCCGGTGCGGTCGACACCCGGACCCTTGCCGTACCACATGCCGAAAACGCCGTCGTATTTGCCCTCGCCGCGCAACTCGGCCTGCTGCGTGCCCCACAGCGCGGTGGCGGCGAGATCCTCGTTGAGGCCGGGCTGAAACTTGATGTTGGCCGCGACCAGCTGGCCGCCGGCGCGCATGAATTGCTGGTCGAGACCGGCAAGCGGCGAGCCGCGATAGCCGGTGACGTAGCCGGCGGTGTTGAGGCCGGCGCGCCTGTCGAGCTCGTGCTGCATGAGGGTGGCGCGGACCAGCGCCTGAAACCCCGTCACCAGGACGTGGGTCTGGCCAAGATCATATTTGTCGTCGAGGCTGACGGGTCGGAGTGTCATGCGAAGCCTTTAGGCTGAACCCGCTGGGCCTGTCGAGGTGACCCCGCACCGCTCATATAGGCCGGAATCGCGGGACGCAAAACCGGCGAGACTCGCTCAAAATGCTACACGGCACCGCCGGGCGGTCAATTTCGTTCTGGCAGCGCGTCGGGGAAGGAAATTTCGATCCGGTCGGCTTTTGCGCATTTTGGCGCATTGCAGCGTCAGGCCTGACGCGGGCTCACGATGCGGACGCCGAACAGGATGCCGAGGGCAATGAGCGCCGGCGCCAGGGCCAGCCAGGTGCCGATGGCGGCGAGCGCCGCGGCCGCAGCCCAGGCGATCGAGGAAAACGCTTCGGCGAATGTGGCGATGCGCGAAGACACCTGACGGCGGCGGAACTGGCTGCGCTTGGCCTGGGTGCGGAAACACAACTGCACCAGCGTCGAGGCCGCGGCCGCGATCAGCACGCCCAGTCCCGCCACCAGCGCCGCCCACGACGACGCAAAGGCGAGCGCGACGACAAAAGGCGCGAAGACCATGGCGATGGTTTCCATCACCGCTTCGATCTTGGCCCAGATGACGCGGCGCGGCGAGATCGGCGCCGAGGCGATGAGGTCGGGCGCGTCCTCGCCGGAGATCGACAGCCAGGCGAGACCGCCACCGAGCTGCCCCGCGGCCATCACCAGCACCGGCACCAAGAGCACGAAGCCGCCGGCGCCTTCATGAAAGCTGCGCCACAGCAGCACGGCCGGCGGCAGCAGATAGAGGATCTGCATCAGGCTCTGCGACACCAGCCAAGGGTCGCGCAGCAGCAGCGTCCATTCCTTGCGGCGCAGCGCGTGCGCGGCGGACGAGCGGCGGAACCCGTCGGCGGCGCGCTGGCGCACGGCGCCCTGCGACACGCCCGAGGCGGCGATGACATGCTCGCCGAAGCGGCGCGAGAAGAGGGCAATCGAGAGAGCAATCACCGCAAAGCTCGCGGCGACGACGATCAGCAAGGCGCCGGCGTCACCGAGCGCGGCGCGCGCCGGCAGCCAGATGGCGCTATGGGGACCGGGCGCGTGCGAAACCAGCCACTCCGATTGCAGCGGGGCAAAACGCGACAGCGTGCCGTAGGAGAGGATCGCCGCGATCTGCAGGCCGATGACGAAGGCGGCGCCGATCACCGCGGCGACAATCTGCGCTATGAGCCGCGTGCGTTTGGGGCCGATGCTGCGAAAGAGCGCCACGGTGAGCGCAACCGCGAGCGCCGCCGCCACCATGCCCATGGCGGCGACCACGCCATAGGCGGCGAGCCAGCGCGCACCGCCGAGAGCGGCAAGCATGTTGATGAAGGGCGAAGCAAGAAACAGCGCCACCGCCGAAACGGACGCGGCGATGCGGGCGATGCGCACGGCAAACACCTTGCGCTGCGGCACCGGCGAGGTGAGGATCAGATCGAGATCGGCGCGCGCGTAGAAGGCGCGCGTCACCGATTCCATCGCCTGCGACAGCAGCAGCGAGAACGACAGCAGCAGCGTGCCGGTGACCGCGACCAGCACCGATTTCCCCGGATCGACCGGCGTCGACGCATAGCCGCCGATCATCGACCAGGCGACCAGATGCATGAATACGGCAAAGACGACGAGCGCGATGGCGACGGTGCGCACGCGGCTGCGGCGGCCGGCCGTCATCATCGACAGCCAGTCGCGCCAGCCGAGCCGCAGCTCGTGCTCGGCAAGCCAGGTCAATGTCGCCGGCTGGCTCACTCGGCGGCGACCGGCGCTTCGACCAGCGTGAGAAACGTCTCTTCGAGGCTCGAGCCCGTCTTGCCGGTCTTGTGGTGCAATTCGTCGAGCGTGCCTTCGGCAATCAGGCGCCCGCCGGCGATGATGCCGATGCGGTCCGCCATGCGCTCGGCGACCTCAAGAATATGCGTGGTCATGATCACGGTGCCGCCGGCGCGCACGCGCTCGCTCAGCACGTTCTTCACGGTGCGGGCGGAGCCGGCGTCGAGCCCGGTCAGCGGCTCGTCGAGGATGATGAGCCTGGGGTCGTGCACCAGCGCGCCGGCGAGCGCGACCTTCTGCCGCATGCCGCGGGAAAAGCCTTCGCAGCGCTCGTGCGCGTGCGGCGTCAGGCCCAGCCAGTCGATCAGCTCGCGCGCGCGCGGCTCCGCAACATCGGGCGCGATGCGCCACAGCCCGGCGACGAATTCGAGATACTCGTAAGGCGTGAGCTTGTCGTAGATCATCGGCTCGTCGGAGAGCCAGGCGGTGACCTGCTTGGCGGCAATCGGATCGGCGAGCGCATCGATGCCATCGATGGTGATCGTGCCGCTGTCGGGCCGCAGCAAGCCGGTGACCATGCGCAGCGTCGTGGTCTTCCCGGCGCCGTTGGGGCCGACCAGCGCGTAGAATTCGCCGCCATAGACAATAAGATCGAGCGCCTCGACCGCCGGCCGGTCAAAGCGTTTGGTCAGGCCGCGGACGTCGAGAGCGACGGGGCGTTGCATCCCCGCTCTCTAGCGCAGCAGTGGTTGCGGCGACGTAAAGCCGCGCCGTTATGCTTTCAGAGACGTTAAGTTCCGCCCCAGCCTGCGGCGGCAATTTCCGCGCGCTAGCCTTTCTTGGGCGACCAGCGATAGGCCTTGGCGCAGGCGCCGCCCATCAGTATCGCCCGCTCGCTGTCGCTCAGGCGATCGGTCATGAGGAAGGGCTTGACGGCCTGCTCGTAGTTGACGACCGCGTAGGCGCGCGTCCAGTCGGTGCCCCACAGGCAGCGATCGAGCCCCCAGGCATCGAACACGCGCGCCAGCGGGTCCCAGATGTCCGGGAACGGATACGGCTCCTTCGACAGCGTGCAGGCGCCGCTGACCTTGATCACCACGTTCGGGCGCTTGGCGAGATCCAGCACCTTCGGCAGGTCGGCCCAGGGCTGCGGAGGAGCAGGCGGCTCGCGAGGCTGGAGGATGCCGAGATGGTCGATGATGAAGCGCGTGTCGGGATGGCGGTCGATCAGTGCGGTGCCGACATCGACGTTGCCCCAGAACAGGACGTTGACCGGCTGGTCGTAGCGGACGGCCGCGCGCGCGATCCGGTCGAGACCGGGATCGTCCGCAGCTCGTCCGGATTCCTTGGGCAGCATGATGC
>DATJYA010000228.1:0-6081 GCA_035499835.1 Pseudolabrys sp. | reverse complement strand
GCGCTCGGCAATGTCCGCCGCGCCATGGAAAGCGCGCTCACGCGCCTGCCGACGCTGCCGGAATGGCAGGACGAGACCTGGATCGCGCGCGAACGCTTTCCCGCTTTTGCCGAGGCGCTGCGGCATCTGCACCGGCCGGCGGCGCCGCACGACGTCCTGCCCGAAAGTCTGGCCTGGACGCGGCTTGCCTATGATGAGCTACTCGCCGGCCAACTGGCGCTGGCGCTGGTGCGCGCGCATATGCGCCGCCAGGCCGGGCGCGGCCACGCCGGCGAAGGGCGGTTGCGCGCGCGCATCCTCAAGGCGCTGCCTTACGCGCTGACCCATTCGCAGCAGCAAGCGCTCGACGCCATCGTCAACGATCTCGCTTTGCCGCAGCGCATGCTGCGGCTGCTGCAGGGCGACGTCGGAAGCGGCAAGACCGTGGTAGCGCTGCTTGCCGCCGCGACCGTGATCGAGGCCGGCCGCCAGGCCGCATTCATGGCGCCGACCGAAATCCTCGCCCGCCAGCATCTGAAAACCATCGCGCCGCTCGCCGAAGCGGCGGGCCTGCATGTGGCGATCCTCACCGGGCGCGAGCGCGGCGGCGAACGCACCGAGATTCTCGATCGTCTCGCCCTCGGCGACATCGACCTGCTGCTCGGCACCCACGCGCTGTTTCAGGAGGTGGTCGCCTTCCGCGATCTGGGCTTGGCCATCGTCGACGAGCAGCACCGCTTCGGCGTGCACCAGCGCCTGGCGCTGACGCAAAAGGGCGAGAACGTCGACGTCCTGGTGCTCACGGCAACACCGATCCCGCGCACGCTGGTGCTCACCTTTTTCGGCGACATGGACGTCTCCGAACTGCGCGAGAAGCCCGCCGGCCGCCAGCCGGTCGACACCCGCACCATTCCGATGACGCGTATTGCCGAAGTCGAGGACGCGGTGGGGCGCGCGCTCAACGACGGCAACCGCGCCTATTGGGTGTGCCCGCTGGTCGATGAATCGGAAAAAATCGACCTTGCCGCGGCGCAGGCGCGCTTTGCCGAACTCAAGGAGAAGTTCGGCAGCCGCGTGGACCTGGTTCATGGCCGCATGAAAGGCGCCGAGAAGGACGCCGCCATGGCGCGTTTTGCCGCTGGCGAGACGCAATTGCTCGTCGCCACCACAGTCATCGAAGTCGGCGTCAACGTGCCGGAGGCAACGATCATGGTGATCGAGCACGCCGAACGCTTTGGTCTCGCACAATTGCACCAGTTGCGCGGCCGCATCGGCCGCGGGCCGGGCCACTCGACCTGCCTGCTGCTCTACAAGGCGCCGCTCGGGGAAACCGCCAAGGCACGCCTCAATATCCTGCGCGAGACCGACGACGGCTTCCGTATCGCCGAGGAGGATTTGCGGCTGCGCGGCGAAGGCGACGTGCTCGGCACGCGGCAGAGCGGCCTCCCCGGCTTCCGCATCGCGCGGCTCGAATTTCACGGCAAATTCCTCGGCGCCGCACGCGACGATGCCGCGCTCATCCTCGCGCGCGACGCCAATCTGGAGACGCCGCGCGGAGAAGCGCTGCGCCATCTGCTCTATCTGTTCGAGAAGGACGAGGCGATCCGGCTGATCCGCGCCGGCTAATCAGTCGACCGTTTCCGAGCTGCGCACCGCCTGCGCCGCGCGCGCGGTAGAGGCGAGCGCCGCCAGCTTCTTCTGCGCGTCGCCGTCGGGCTGCACCATGCCGGCCGACATGATCAGCGTCATCGCCATTTCGACACTGATGTCGAGCTCGATCAGCGATTTGCGCGGCACATAGAAGAAGAATCCGGTGGTCGGGTTGGGCGTGCAGGGCATGAACGCCGAGACATGCTCGCCCTCCGGCAGCCTGACAGCGACATCGCCGCCCGGCGGCTGCGACAGGAACACCAGCGACCACATGCCCGGCGCCGGAAATTCGACCAACGCCACCTTGCGGAAACTCGAGCCGGTCTTGGAAAACAGCGTCTCGAAAATCTGCTTCATGGTCTTGTAGATCGGCCGCACGATCGGCATGCGGTTGAGCAGGCCTTCGCCCAGTTCCACCAGTGAGCGGCCGACCAGGTTGGCGGTGAGGAATCCGAGCAGCGTCAGCACAATGACGCCGATCAGCAGGCCGGTGCCGGGAATGGGCCACGGCAGATAGGTCTCCGGCCGGTAAACCGGCGGAATGAGCGGCCGCACCAGATTGTCCACCCAGGTGATGAACGACCAGATGAGATACAAGGTGACCAGCACCGGGCCGGCCACCACCAGCCCGGTGAGGAAATAATTGCGGATACGGGCGGCAACGCCCGTGTGCCCCGCCGTGAGGTGCAGGTCGGCGCCTAGCCCATCGCCCGGGCTCTCGTCGGATTCGGCCATCGGCCGAGTTTATTCCACCGTCACCGATTTTGCGAGGTTGCGCGGCTGATCGACGTCGGTGCCGATGGCGGCGGCGGTGTGATAGGCGATGAGCTGCACTGGGATGGCATAGACCAGCGGCGTCACCGACGAGGCCATCTCCGGCAGGGTCAGCGTCACCGTCGATTCCACGGTCGCCTCCTTGGCGCCCTGCGGGTCGGTCACCAGGATGATGCGGCCGCCGCGCGCCGCCACTTCCTGCATGTTCGACACCGTCTTTTCGAACACCCGGTCGTAGGGCGCGATCACGATGACCGGCAAGGTTTCGTCGATCAGCGCGATCGGTCCGTGCTTGAGCTCGCCGGCGGCATAGCCTTCGGCGTGGATGTAGGAGATTTCCTTCAGCTTCAACGCGCCTTCCAGCGCGATCGGAAAGCTGGTGCCGCGGCCGAGGTAGAGCACGTCGCGCGCCTTGGCGAGGTCGAGCGCGAGCTTCTCGATCTGCGGCTCGAGCGTGAGCGCCTGCGCCATCAGCCGCGGCACCTGGATCAGCGCGCGCACGATGTTCTTCTCGTCCTCGGCGGCGAGCGCCCCGCGGGCGCGCCCGGCGGCGAGCGCGAGGCAGGCGAGCGTCGCCAGTTGGCAGGTGAAGGCCTTGGTCGAGGCGACGCCGATTTCCGGCCCGGCCAGCGTCGGCATCACCACGTCGCTTTCCCGCGCGATGGTCGACGTCGGCACGTTGACCACGGAGAGGATGTGCTGCTTGTGCTCGCGCGCGTAGCGCAGCGTCGCCAGCGTGTCGGCGGTCTCCCCCGATTGCGAAATGAAAATCGCCAGATCGCCTTCTTCCAGCGGCGCGCCGCGATAGCGGAACTCGGAGGCGATGTCGATTTCCACCGGCAGCTTGGCGAAGCGCTCGAACCAGTATTTCGCCACGAGGCCGGCATAGAAGGCGGTGCCGCAGGCGGAGATCGACAGACGCTTGATCGCGCGCCAGTCGAAGGGAAGTTCGACCGGCAGATCAACCTTTTCCGCGACCATGTCGATGTAATGCGCGAGCGTATGGCCGACCACTTCCGGCTGCTCGTGGATTTCCTTGGCCATGAAGTGCTTGTGGTTGCCCTTGTCCACGAGCTGCGCCGAAGCGGTGGATTTGAGCACCGGCCGCGAGACCACATGATCCTGCGCGTCGTGCACCACGGCGCCCTTGTGCGTAAGCACCGCCCAATCGCCGTCTTCCAGATAGCTGATATTGTCGGTGAAGGGCGCGAGCGCGATGGCGTCGGAGCCGAGATACATCTCGCCGTCGCCATAGCCGATGGCCAGCGGGCTCCCCTTGCGCGCGCCGATCATCAGGTCGTCCTCGCCGGCAAACAGGAAGGCGAGCGCGAAAGCGCCGCGCAACTGCTTGAGAGTGGCGGCCACCGCCTCGTCCGGCTTCTTGCCCTTTTTCATTTCGTCGGTGACGAGATGGGCAACCACCTCGGTGTCGGTTTCGCTCTGGAACTTGGAGCCGTTCTTGCCGAGCTTCTCGCGCAATTCGCGGAAATTCTCGATGATGCCGTTGTGCACGACCGCGACGCGGTCGGTTGCGTGCGGATGCGCGTTGCTTTCGGTCGGCCGCCCATGCGTGGCCCAGCGGGTGTGGCCGATGCCGATATTGCCGGCGAGTGGCTCGCGTTCGAGACGGGTTGCGAGCGCGGTCAGCTTGCCTTCGGCGCGGCGGCGGGCCAAAGCGCCACGGTCGAGGGTGGCGATGCCGGCGGAATCGTAGCCGCGGTATTCCAGGCGCCTGAGCGCATCGACCAGATGGCCGGCGACCGGCGCATCCCCGATAATTCCAACGATCCCACACATCCGACGGATAACCCCTGACTTGCTGCCCAGCTTTAACCGGCGCGGGTAAGCTTTTCGAAATCAAAACGTATTTCGCCGTATAACAGCGCGCCGGCAATGCCGGCGTTCAAGACCTTTTCGACTGGACCTTGCCCGGCCGCTTTGCGGCTAAAGTCTTGCCGAGGCTCCGTAATTCCCGCAAGCGCTTTGCCCAACCGTCCTTAACGGCCTGCTTGGCGCGCGCCACGACAAGCGCGTCTGCCGGGACGTCCTTCGTTACCACCGAACCGGCGCCAACATAGGCGCCATCGCCGATCGTGACCGGGGCGACCAGCGCCGAATTCGAGCCGATAAAGACATGCTTGCCGATATCGGTGCGATTTTTGGCAACGCCGTCGTAATTGCAGGTGATGGTGCCGGCGCCGATATTGGTGCCCTCGCCGACCCTGGAATCGCCGATATAGGTCAGGTGATTGGCCTTGACCCTGGCTTCGAGCGTCGACTGCTTCACCTCAACGAAATTGCCGATATGCACGTTCTCCCCGAGATCGGCCCCAGGCCGCAACCGCGCGAAGGGACCGACGCGGGCGCCTTTGCCGACATGCGACTTCTCCATGTAGGTGAACGAACAGATCAGCGCGCCATCGTCGACGCTGACGCCCGGTCCGATCACCACATGGGGCTCGATCACCACGTCCTGGCCGAGCTTGGTATCGGCGCAGAGAAAAACCGTTTCCGGCGCAATCATGCTGACGCCGGCGTCGAGCGCAGCGGCACGCAGGCGTTTCTGCAAAACGGCCTCCGCTTCGGCGAGCTGCGCCCTGGTGTTGATGCCGCGCACATCGTCCTCCTCGGTTGCAATCGCGACGGTCTTCAGCCCCATCTTGCGGGCGATGACGACCGCGTCGGTCAAATAGTATTCACCCTTGGCGTTGGCGCTGCCGATACCTTCCAGGATCGTCAGCGCCTTGGCGCCGGAAAGCGCCATCAGCCCGCCGTTGCAGAATGCGACCCGCCGCTCGGCGGGGGTGGCATCGCGTTCTTCGCGGATGGCGACGAGTTCATCGCCCTGCCGTATCAGACGGCCATAGTCGGTTGGGTCGGCGGGCGTGAAGCCGAGCACGGCGACGGCAGCCCCTTGCGCCAATGCCGCGCGCAGTGCCGTCAGGTTGTCCGGCCGCAGCAGCGGCGTGTCGGCGAATAGCACCAGGATATCGTCGGCGCCCTGGGCAATCGCCTTGCGCGCGGCGAGCACCGCATGCGCGGTGCCGCGGCGTTGCACCTGTTCGAAGACTTGCGCCGTCGGCACAATGCGCAGCGCTTCTTTCCCAATCGCTTCCTGGCCGGGTCCGGCGACCACGGCGATTTCAGTCGCCCCCGCATGCGTCGCTGCGTTCAGCACATGCGCAAGCAAGGTACGGCGGCCAAGTTCATGCAGAGCTTTAGGCCGCGCCGAGCGCATGCGCGTGCCCTCGCCCGCCGCCAGCACAATCGCGAGGCAGGTCCGTTGGCTCATGTCGTCGTCACGTGAGGTCGTCGTTGCATCTGCCGCCCTCATAGCCGAGCGAATGTGCCGGCAAAAGACTGCAGCCGCGTAAAGATCGCGCCGCGCGAGTCAGAAAGGTCGGATTCTGCTAATGTTTTCAACGATTCGCGGCACGGAGCGGAAGGCATGGCGGTAAATAAGACGCTGCAGCGGGTCGAGGTCGCCGCGCTGCTCGCCTTGGTCGGACGGCGCCTCGAGCGGCACCTCGACTTGCCGGCGCTGTGGCGCCTGTTCGGCTGGGGCGCCGCGGCGGCCATATCGCTCGGCGCTGTCGTCCTCGTCGGCGAGAGCCAGAGCGGCGCCGAGCGCCTGCAGCTTGCATTCGCGCGCGAACCGGGGCCGCAAGCCGTGGCCGC
>DATJYA010000227.1:0-2978 GCA_035499835.1 Pseudolabrys sp. | reverse complement strand
GATCCAGCTTTTCTGCGCGGCGTTGGAGATGTGCATGAACTCCACGCCGAGCGTCTGGCAATAGGTGCGGCGCAGGATGGTGACGATCTCGCGCATCGACGCGAATTCGAGGCCGAGCACCATGTCGAGGAAAATCTTGCGATCAAGATCGGCTTCGGTGAAGCCGTAGGACTTCGGATCGAGCTCGGCTTCAGGCGGCTCCTGCTGGATGCCGAGCGGATCGAGCTTGGCGTGGAAGTGGCCGCGGATGCGGTAGGCGCGGATCAGCATCAGTGCATGGATCGAATCGCGCGTCGCCTGCTGCACGCCCGCGGTTGAAATTTCCGCGCCGGCGGCTTGGGCCTTGGCCTTGATCTTGTCGTCGAGCGCCTTCTCGGTTTCCGCCCAGTTGCCGTCGAGGGCGGCGACGAGGTCGCCGTTGGCGCGCTGCGGCCAGTTCGGCAGTTTCCACGAGGCGCCCTGCGCGCTCTTTTCGACGCTCGCCTTGTCGTCGTTCAGGCCCTGGAAGAAAGCCTGCCACTCGGCGTCGACCGAAGACGGGCTTTTCTCGTAGCGAGCGTAGAGGTCTTCGATGTAGGCGGCGTTGGCGCCGTAGAGGAAGGAGGTGCGGGCGAAGGCAGCGTTGGCATCCTGGCGGGACATGATGATCTTGATCCTTGCGGAGGTTCAAAGCCCCCGCGGTTGCGGCAGCAAATACGCGCCACCGCCCCAGCGGCCTGGTTTTATCTCTATTTATGACGCCTGTAAGTCTACGAAAGACCTAAGAACTGAATCACGCCTTCAATACTTCGACCAGCGTCTTGCCGATGCGGGCCGGTGATGGTGATACCTTAATTCCCGCCGATTCCATTGCCGAAATTTTGGACTCGGCGTCGCCCTTGCCGCCGGAAATGATCGCCCCGGCGTGGCCCATGCGCCGGCCGGGCGGCGCCGTGCGCCCGGCGATGAAGCCGACCATCGGTTTTTTCCGCCCGCGCTTGGCCTCGTCCTTGAGGAATTGCGCGGCATCCTCTTCGGCGGAGCCGCCAATCTCGCCGATCATCACGATCGAGGTGGTCTTGGGATCGCCAAGAAACATTTCCAGCACCGCGATGAACTCGGTGCCCTTGACCGGATCGCCGCCGATGCCGACCGCGGTGGTCTGCCCCAATCCCTCGCGGCTGGTCTGGAATACGGCCTCGTAAGTCAGCGTGCCGGAACGCGAGACGATGCCGACCGACCCCTTCTTGAAGATGTTGCCGGGCATGATCCCGATCTTGCACTCGCCGGCCGTCATAACGCCCGGGCAGTTCGGCCCGATCAACCGCGACTTCGAACCGGACAGCGCCCGCTTCACCTTGACCATGTCCATCACCGGAATGCCTTCGGTGATGCAGACGATAAGCGGGATATCCGCCTGGATCGCCTCACAGATCGCATCGGCCGCGCCCGGCGGCGGCACATAGATGACGCTGGCGTCGCAGCCGGTCTTTTCCTTGGCCTCGGCGACGGTGTCGAACACCGGGAGGTTCAAGTGGCTGGAGCCGCCTTTGCCCGGCGACGTGCCGCCGACCATCCTGGTGCCGTAATCGAGCGCCGCCTGCGAATGGAAGGTGCCGTTCTTGCCGGTGAAGCCCTGGCAGATGACCTTGGTATTCCTGTCGATGAGGACGGACACAACAGATCCCTCAGATTAGCTTGCGGTTCGCGGCGGTCGAGCGATCGCCAGTATTGGGCGTGCCGGTCGGCTCAATGAGCAGAAGTTGCACCTCACCCTTGCGCGCGACAGGCCGATGCTCCACGCCTTTCGGCACGACAAACAATTCACCTGACGTCAGCGTAACCGTCCGATCGCGCAGCTCGATGTCGAGTTCGCCGTCGAGCACGAAGAAAAAATCGTCGGTGTCGACGTGCTTATGCCAAACAAATTCACCCTCGACCTTCACGACCATCACGTCGTGACCGTTGTAGAGAGCGACCGTCCGCGGCGACCACCGTTCGCTGAACGTGTTCAGCTTTTCACGGACATTGATAGCCCCGTCCATGACTACGCGGCCTCCGTCACTGCCTTGACGATCTTCTGCGCGGCGTCGTCGAGGTCGTCGCCCGAGGTGACGTTGAGGCCGGATTCCTTGATGATCTTCTTGCCGAGCTCGACATTGGTACCCTCGAGCCGAACGACCAGCGGCACCTTGAGGCCTACTTCCTTCACCGCGGCCACCACGCCCTCGGCGATGACGTCGCACTTCATGATGCCGCCGAAGATATTGACCAGAATTCCCTTCACGCTCGGGTCCGAGGTGATGATCTTGAACGCGGCGGTGACCTTCTCTTTCGTCGCCGAGCCGCCGACGTCGAGGAAGTTGGCCGGCGCCATGCCGTAGAGCTTGATGATGTCCATGGTCGCCATAGCAAGGCCGGCGCCGTTGACCATGCAGCCGATCGAGCCGTCGAGCGCGATGTAATTGAGATCGTATTTCGACGCCTCGGTTTCCTTTTCGTCTTCTTCGGTCAGATCGCGCAGCGCCACGATGTCGGCATGGCGATAGAGCGCGTTGTCGTCGAAACCGACCTTGGCGTCGAGGCAGATGATCTTGTCGTCCTTGGTCACCACCAGCGGATTGATTTCGAGCAGACTCATGTCCTTGGCGACGAAGGCGTTGTAGAGCTTCGGCAGAAGCTCGCCGGCCTGCTTGGCGAGATCGCCGGAAAGCTTGAGTGCTTGCGCCATCAGTCGTCCGTGAAGCGGCATGATGCCGGTCGCCGGGTCAACCGAGAAGGTCATGATCTTTTCGGGCGTGTCGTGCGCTACCGCTTCGATGTCCATGCCGCCTTCGGTGGAGACGACGAAAGCGACACGCGAGGTTTCGCGGTCGATCAGCGCCGAGAGATAAAACTCACGGTCGATGGCCGAGCCTTCCTCGATATAGAGGCGGTTGACCTTCTTGCCGTGCGGGCCGGTCTGATGCGTGACCAGCGTCGAACCGAGGATGCGCGAC
>DATJYA010000226.1:0-5169 GCA_035499835.1 Pseudolabrys sp. | reverse complement strand
CTTCAATGGCCGCAGCGACGACAAGAAGGTCACCTATGGCGACGTCTTCCTGCAGGCCGAGCAGGAATATTCGCGGCACAATTTTGAATACGCCGACACCGCGATGCTGTTCGAGCAGTTCAAGATGGCGGAGGCCGCCTGCACGAAATATCTTGCGGACGGTTGGGCCGATGGCAACAAGCGCCGCCATCTGATGGCGCTGCCGGCCTATGACCAGTGCATCAAGGCGAGCCACGTGTTCAATCTGCTCGACGCCCGCGGCGTGATCTCGGTTACCGAACGGCAGAGCTACATCCTGCGGGTGCGCGAGTTGGCGAAAGCCTGCGGCGAAGCCTGGCTGGCGACGGAAGGCGGAGGGGCGACATGAGCGAACCACACATCGGCGGGCGGGCACCGATCCCGGTCGAGGTCGAGGCCGGCAAGAGTTACTGGTGGTGCGCCTGCGGATTGTCGAAGAGCCAGCCGTTTTGCGACGGGTCGCACAAAGTCACGGACTTCACGCCCGTCGAATTCAAGGCGGAAAAGAGCGAGAAGGTGTTTTTCTGCACCTGCAAGCGCTCGAGCCGAAAACCTGCCTGCGACGGCAGCCACAAGCGGCTGTCGCCGGAGTAATGCGGCGCTAACGCTCCCGGGGCTATGGTCGAAACTTCTCGCGGAGCGATTCGACAAGCCCCATGCTGTTCTGGATCATCCTGGCTGTGGTCGCGGCGGCGCTCGCGTACGCGATCGTCATATTCAACCGTCTGGTGCGCACGCGGCAGATGGCAAACGAGGCCTGGAGCGGCGTCGACGTTCAGCTCGAGCGCCGCTCCGATCTCGTTCCCAATCTGGTGGAGAGCGTCAAGGGCTATGCGGCGCATGAGCGCGGTGTGCTTGAGCAGATCACGCAACTGCGCGGCGCTGCCCGCGCGCTGCCGGGCGACGATGTCGCAGGCCGCGCCCAGGCCGAAGGCGCATTGTCCGTCGCGCTCGGCAAGCTGCTCGCGGTCGCCGAGAACTATCCGGACCTGAAAGCGAACACGAATTTCCTCCAACTGCAGCAGCAGTTGAGCGATCTGGAGAACGAACTGCAGATGGCGCGGCGCTACTACAACGGCGCGGTGCGCAATCTCAACGTGCTGGTGCAGTCGTTTCCCGGCAATTTGGTCGCCGGCGTCGCGGGGTTTGCCCCGCGCGAGTATTTCGAAGCCCCCGATGGCGACCGCGCCGTGCCGCAGGTCGATCTCGCGCCGGCACGATGAGCGGGCTCTTCCGCATCGCCGCGCTGCTCGCCGTACTGGCGGGCGCGAGCCTCGTCCACGCCGCTGAGGTCATTCATTCGTTCGATTCGAATGTCGAGGTTGCCAAGGACGGCGAACTCACCGTCACCGAATCTCTGCGCGTGCATGCCGAAGGCAATTCGATGCGGCACGGCATCTATCGCGACCTTCCGCTCACCTTCAAGGATGCGGGCGGAACCTTGCGCGAGGTGACTTTCCATCTGCTGAGCGTTGCCCGCGACGGCAAGCCGGAGCCCTATCACACCGAGCGCACGCACGGCTTCATCCGCATCTATGCCGGCGACAAGGATGTCCTCATCCCTCCCGGCGAGCACACTTACGTTTTCCAGTACCGCACCGGGCGGCAGGTGCGCTGGTTCGACGGCAGGCCGGAGCTTAACTGGAACGTCACCGGAAACTTCTGGAACTTCCCGATCGAGGCCGCGACCTATCGCCTGCAGCTTGGTGGCGGCGCGGCGCCGGTTCGCTGGACTGCATTCGCCGGCCGGCTCGGCGCCCGCGGCACCGACTGGCGCGGCAGCGCCAGCGTCCTCGGCGCGCTCACCGTCTCGACCACGCGGCGGCTCATGCCGGGCGAAGGCCTCACCGTCGTCGCCGAATTGCCGGCAAGCGCGGTCGAGCCGCCCAGCGCCAACACGCTGCTGTGGTACGAGCTGTTCGACAACCGCCAATGGATTTTCGGCGGCATCGGTCTCGCCGTCGTCCTCGTCTATTATCTCGCCGCCTGGAGCGCCGTTGGCCGCGATCCCAAATCCGGCACCGTCATTCCGCTATTCCATCCACCGCCGGGCATTTCGCCGGCGCTTGCCAACTACATTCGCGACTGGGGCTTCGGCCGCGAGAAATGGCGCGCCTTCACCGCGGCGGCACTGTCGCTTGCCGTGCGCGGCCTCATACGCTTCGAGCAGACCGGCGACACGCTGACGCTGAAGGCAACTGGCAAGCAGCCGCAGGGCGGTTACCAGAGCCTGCCGGCGGGCGAGGGCACCGTTTTCACCTTCGTCAGCGAATATGCCGGCAGCGTGCCGCTCAACAAGACCTACGGCCAGGCCATCGCCAATGCCGGCGACAAATTCACCAAGAGCATCGAGGCGGAAAACAAGAACCGCTTCTTCCGCCGCAATCTCGGCTATGTCATTGCCGGCGTGGCGATGACGGCGGCGGTCATCGTCGGCATCGTCAATTTCGGCGGCCTGCAGGATCAGGACGTCTCGATCCTGGCGATCCTGGGCTTCGCTGGTCTCTTTCTCGGCATGTTCATCGTACCGATCGTGCAGAGCGTATTCGGCGACGGCTTCCGTTTTGAGTCGCTGGTGCGCGTCGCGATTTCCCTGGCGATCGCCGCCATTTTTGTTTCGATCATGTTCAATCTCGCCCATGCGCTATTGAGCGTCGGATTGAGCGAAGGGCTGCCGGCACTCGCCGCCTTTGTCGAAAACTACCCGTTCCCCTTCGTGCTGCTGACCGCCTTCACCGCGCTCAACGGGCTGTTCCTCTATCTGATGCGGGCGCCGACGGCGCTGGGGCGCCCGATCATGGATCAACTCGCCGGCTTTCGCCTTTATCTCGAAACCGCGGAAGCCGACCGGCTCAATCTGCAGGCGCCGGAAATCACCGCCGACCGTTTCGAGGCGTTGTTGCCCTATGCGGTCGCGCTCGATGTTGAAAAGCCGTGGGCACAGGCCTTCGAGGCGGCTTTGCGCCGCGCGCATCCCGAGGATGCCGACCCGATGCGGCATTATCAGCCGAACTGGGGTAGCCCCGGCGGCAGCAACTGGTCGGGCGGGAATTTCAGCAGCGCGGTGGCTGCAAGCGTCGGCGGCGTCTCCGGCGCCCTTGCCAGCGCGGTGCCGGTGTCCTCCGGCTCCTCGGGCTTCGGCGGTGGTGGCGGCGGCTCCGGCGGCGGTGGAGGAGGCGGTGGCGGGGGTGGCTGGTAGGCCAATCAGGCGACGGCGGCGGCAATAGTCGGTGACAAACGCATGCTTCCCCTGCTACCTGCGCAGGGCCTATCGCCCGTAAGAGCTCTTGAATGCCCGACCTTCTCCTTGAATTCCTCTCCGAAGAAATTCCCGCACGCATGCAGGCGCGCGCCTCGGAAGATTTGCGGAAGATGGTCACCGACCGGCTGATGGCGGCGGGGCTGACTTACGAAGGCGCCAAGGCTTTCGTGACACCGCGCCGGCTGGCGCTGTCGGTGCACGGCGTGCTGGCGAAGCAGCCGGACATTAGGGAGGAAAAGAAAGGCCCGCGCGTCGGCGCGCCGGAAAGCGCCATCGCCGGGTTCCTCAAGGCAACGGGCCTGAAGTCGATCAGCGACGCCAAGGTACAGCCGGACAAAAAGGGCGATTTCTATGTCGCGGTGATCGAGAAGCAGGGCAAGCCCGCGCTCGACGTGCTGGCTGAGGTGATTCCTGAAATCGTGCGCGGCTTTCCCTGGCCGAAATCCATGCGCTGGGGCAGCGGGCGCCTCACCTGGGTGCGGCCGTTGCATTCGATCCTCGCGACCTTCGGGCCGGAAACCGAGGAGCCGGTTGTCATTGCTTTCGCCATCGACGGCATCAGATCGGGCGACGAGACGCGCGGTCACCGCTTCATGGCGCCGGGCGCGATCAAGGTGCGCCGCTTCGACGACTACTTGAGCAAGCTCGAAGCTGCGAAAGTCGTGCTCGATCCTGCGCGCCGTGCCGACATGATCCTTGCCGACGCCAGGAATCTTGCCTTCGCCCAAGGCTACGAGCTGGTCGAAGACGAAGGGCTCCTCGCCGAAGTTTCGGGGCTGGTCGAGTGGCCGGTCACCCTGATGGGCTCGTTCGACGCCGCCTTCCTCGCCATTCCCGACGAAGTCATCCGCGCCACCATCCGCAACAACCAGAAGTGCTTCGTGCTGCGCGATCCGCAGACCGCAAGGCTCGTCAGCAAATTCATTCTCGTCGCCAACGAGGAGGCCAGCGACAACGGCAAGGCGATCGTTGCCGGCAACGAGCGGGTGATCCGCGCGCGGCTCTCCGACGCCAAATTCTTCTACGACACCGATTTGAAGACACGGCTGGAGGACCGGCTGCCGAAATTCGAGCACATCGTGTTCCACGAAATGCTCGGCAGCCAGGCCGAGCGCATCGCGCGAATCGTCGCGCTCGCCGGGCAGCTCGCACCCGTCGTCGGCGCCGATGCCGAAAAAGCCGAGCGCGCGGCGCAATTGTGCAAGGCCGATCTCTTGACCGATGTGGTCGGTGAATTCCCCGAGCTGCAGGGCCTCATGGGCCGCTATTACGCCGAGGCGCAAGATGAGGATGAGGCGATCGCCCACGCCTGCGAGGACCATTACCGGCCGAAAGGCCCGGACGATCTGGTGCCGGCCGATCCGGTCGCCATCGCGGTCGCGCTTGCCGACAAGATCGATACTCTCGTTTGTTTCTGGGCGATCGGCGAGAAACCGACCGGCTCCAAGGATCCTTACGCGCTGCGCCGCGCCGCGCTCGGCGTCATCCGTATCATTATCGAGAACGAATTGCGGTTGCCGCTGCGCTCGCTGCTGTGGCGGCATTTCGGTGCCGTCCACCGCGACGAAGCGCTCGCCGAAGCGATCGCGGTTCTGCATCCGCTGCACGACGACATCGTCGCACTGAGCGCAACCGACATTGGCCTCGCGGTGAAACTCGAAGTGCTGGTGGCGGAAAAGAACAAGCAGTTGACCGGGCCCCATCTCGTGCAGGCGCATTCATTCCTGCACCAGGCGCGCGATCTGCTTGCCTTCTTCGCCGACCGGCTGAAGGTGCAGTTGCGCGAGCAAGGCGCGCGGCACGATCTCGTTGACGCCGTCTTCGCGCTCGAGGATCAGGACGACCTGCTGATGGTTGTCCGCCGCGTCGAGGCCCTGGGCAAATTCCTC
>DATJYA010000225.1:0-4623 GCA_035499835.1 Pseudolabrys sp. | reverse complement strand
CGTGCGCGCGGCGGTGAAAGCGTCCGGCTATTCCAGCCGCGACATCATCTCCCGCGCCGGGCATGATGCGGCTTACGTCGCGCGCGTCGCCCCGACTACCATGATCTTCGTGCCCTGCCGCGACGGCATCAGCCACAACGAGGTGGAGTTCAGCAGCAAGGAGCAGTGCGCCGCCGGCGCGCAGGTGCTGCTGCAGGCCGTGCTCGATTACGACCGGCAGCTTGCCGAGCGCCTCGGGCGGCGTTGATCTGCGCGCAAAAGCGGTCGCCCGGCTCGGGCCAAAACTCCGATAGCCATGCCCGCTTCAACTGACGCCGGGCTGACAACGATGCCATTCCTGTATCGACTGGTCGCCCGCTTGATGGGCATGAGCGAGATATTCGCTAAGCAACTGGATTTCGACGACGACGCCAGCCCCGGCCTCGCCATTCGGGATCACATAAGAGAAGAAATGCCGTGTGTAATTTCCGGTGATCTGCTGGCCGCGGGGCGTGACGATCGAGGGACCCCGGATCGACATCCTCTCGCCGTTTGAGCGACACCAGTCGCCGTCGATTGCATCCGCGAAGGCAACGTCATCGACGGCAAGGACAATACCCGCCGCGATCGTCAAACCGACCGCCAATTTTCTCATGGGCTGTTCCTTCGTACAGTCGCCAATATCGGCGAGCCCTCGGTGCGCGCCCTCGCGTCAGGCGCCCGCCGCCTTGCGCGCGCCCAAGGCGAGCAGGAACAGCGCCCAGCCGCCGAAGATCATGTTGATGCCGACCAAGAGCCCGAGCGCCCAGGCCGCGGTGCCCGGCAGTCCAGCGAGAATGATGACGGCCAGCACGAGGTCGACCAGGCCGCTGAACAGCATCCAGCCCCACTGCCCGGACAGTTCGCGTTTGTGTTCGAGCGCGAACATGATCGAAGCGATGCCCTCGACGACGAAAAAGGCAATCAGCACCAGCGTCAGCGACAGCGCGCCGGTCAGCGGCTGCACCAGCAGCAATAGCCCGACCACAATGCCAAGCAGGGCGGACAGCAGCGACCACCAGAAACCGGGCGCCTGCCGCAGCATGAAACTGGTGTAGAGCCCGATCAGTCCGCTGATCAGGAACAACCAGCCGAGTACGAGCGTCACCGCCAGCGTGGCGATCGGCGGCACCAGAATGGCGATGACGCCGAGGACAACCAGCACAATGCCCTCGACCAGGTAGAGCTTCCAATGCTCATGCAGCGCGTTGGCGACCGCGCGTTGAATGCCGGCAATATTCGGTTGATTGGTGGACATGAGAGCCTCCGCAGGTTTCCCCCGTGGGGTCAACATACACTGTTGCTCGTGACGCCGATATATCGGCTCACCACCAGGACGGCTTGGCCGCCAATTCCGGCCAGCCGATATCGCGGGAAGCGGCGCGCGCGGCCTCCTCCGGCGGCAGTGCCGGGTCCCATTCGCCGGCGGTGAAGCGGCGGCCAGTCACCCCATTCGAGGCGTCCGAGATCAGCCAGCGGATCGGCGCCGCCATCACCTGTGGCCGCAGCATCTTGTCGCGCGGCCAGCCGGCGGCGTCGGAGATGAAGGGGGTGTCGGTCGGCCCGCCCGGCACCAGCACGTTGACGGTAATGCCGGTGTCCGCGAGCTCAAGCGCCCAGACCGCCGACATCGACTCGAAGGCCGCCTTGGTGGCGCCATAGGGCAGCACGCGGTGCATGGTGCGGTAGCTCGTGGTGTTGTTGACGATGCGGCCCCAGCGCGCCTTGCGCATATGCGGCACCGCGGCCTGGGCGAGCAGCATCGCCGCGCGCACGTTGATAGCGAAGAAGCGGTCTCAGGTTTCGGCGGTGAGTTCTTCGATCTGCGGGTGCCGGCTCTCGGCATCGGGGCGGATCGAGCTCATACCAATGCCGGCATTGTTGACCAGCGCGTCGATGCGGCCGAAATGCGCAACCGTCTTGGCGACCGCCTCGGCGCAGGCAGCGATGTCGCCGACGTCGAGCATGATGGGCAAGACCGGCTTGCCTTTGTGTGCGCCGACAAGCATGTCCAGTCCCGCAGCATTGCGGTCGAGCGCGGCGATCGCATGCCCGTCCCGCAGCAGCGCCGCGGTCATCACCGCGCCAAGGCCGCCGGCGGCGCCGGTCAGCAGGACAACACGGCCTTTGCCTTCAGCCATGGGAAAATGCGCGTAGCGAGCTACCGATGAAGAACGCCGCGATCTTGGCAAGCCCGCGCCGCAATCGCAACTCGTCTCACTCCACCCAATCGGCGCACTTCTGCACCGCGGCATCGGCGCCCCACGGCATGATCGGCACGGTGGAGGTGGAATTCTTCGGCGAGCCTTCGATCACGCGGTCGCTATAGACCATATAGACCAGCACGTTGCGCTTGACGTCGCAGCCGCGCACAATCTGCATCTTCTTGAAGAACAGCGAACGGCGCTTGCGGAATACGTCTTCGCCCTGCGAGAATTTCTCCTTGATCTTGATCGGGCCGATCTGCCGGCAGGCGAGCGAGATATCCGACACCTCCTCCGCCACGCCGAGCCAGCCCTTGATGCCGCCGCGCTCCGGCACGGTAAAATGGCAGGCCACGCCCTCGACCTCGGGATCGTCGAGCCCGTAGGTGGCGAGCTTGTCGTTCGGTGTCAGCAGCTTGAAGACGGTCGAACGGCGGAAGATCAGGTCGGGCTCGTCGGCCGCTTGCGAGGAAATGGCGGCGAGTAGGGCAAATATGGCGATCACGCCGGCAAATAATGTGCGCAAGAAACCCTCCATCGATTTCCTTCGCAGATAGGCAAGAAAACGATGTCACGCAATCGTTGATGTCATGGCCGGGTTTGTCCCGGCCATCTACGCCCTGTTTCTTCTCAAAGACGTAGAGGCCCGCGACAAGCGCGGGCATGACGGCGGATCGCGGGGCTCAGGCCCACAAGCGCTCTTTATCGAGGCCCTTGTAGATATCGGCGACGTATTCGCCGTAACCGTTGTAGATCAGTGTCGGCCGCCGCTCGCCGGTGCCGATCAGCTCCTCGCTCGCCTGGCTCCAGCGCGGATGCGGCACCGCCGGATTGACGTTGGCCCAGAAGCCGTATTCCGAGGGCTGCAGCGCTTCCCACATGCCTTTGGGCTGCTTGTCGGTGAAGGAGAAACGCACGATCGATTTGATCGACTTGAAGCCGTATTTCCACGGCACCGCCAGCCGCAACGGCGCGCCGTGCTGCTTCGACATCGGATGGCCGTAGGCGCCGGTGGCGAGGAAGGCGAGATCGTTGGTCGCCTCCGCCATGGTCAGGCCCTCGATGTAGGGCCACGGATACCAGGTCACGCGCTCGCCCGGCGCGATCTTGGGATTCATAAAGGTCTGCATCTCGACATATTTCGCCGAGCTCAGCGGCTTGGCGAAGTCGACCAGTTTCCTGAACGGGAACCCGGTCCAGGCGATGGCCATGCTCCAGGCTTCGACGCAGCGGTGGCGATAGGTGCGCTCCTCCAGCGTCATCTTGCGGATGAGGTCGTCGATGCCGACCTCCATCGGCTTTTCCACCAGGCCGTCGATCTTCACCGTCCACGGCCGGATCGGCAGCTTCTGCGCCTGGTCGACGACGTCCTTGGAGGAATTGAATTCGTAGAAATTATTGTAGTGGTCGTTGATCTTCTCGTCGGTGATCGGCCGGTCGAGCTTGTAGGTCTCGTTGCGCTTGGCGGGGTAAAGATCGGCGGTGGGATCGGGCAGATCGCCGACGCGCTGCGCTCCGGCGGCGACGGGCGCCAGCGCGATCGCGGCCGCGCCGCCGGCCAGCAGCGCGCGGCGGCTGAACACCAGATGTTCCGGCGTGGCCAGACGTTCGGGAATTTCCCAGCCGCGGCGGCGGATCACGTTCATAATGAAACCCTCTTCGAATCTTTCGCCAAAGGCGTAGGTCTGCCTGCGCTCACAGGCAAGTCACGGTTGCGGGAGCCCGCGCGTGAGCAGCTACTCCGCCGCCCGCCGCGCCGCGACAATTTGATCCGCCGTGCGGCCGGTCAATTCCGCCATGTGGTCGAACTTGAAGGTGAAGGAGCCGACGCCGGCAGTTGCCGAGCGCACTTCGATGATGAGGTCGCCGATCTCGGCTTCCGCCATCTGCGCGCGCACCGTGTCCCAGCCGGTCCAGCCCTCGCGGGTGTCGAAACCGAGGATCTGCCCGCGCCGCCCGGCGAGGATGGCGTTCATCTTCGCCGTCGCCTCGCTGGGGCAGACGATCTCGACCAGATGGATCGGCTCGAGCAGCACCGGCTGGCATTGCGGCAGGCCCTCGACGATGGCGATACGACCGGCGGTGCGGAACGCCATGTCGGAGGAGTCGACCGTGTGATAGCTGCCGTCGACCAGCGTCACCGCCAGATCGACGACGGGAAAGCCGAGCGGCCCGTGCTTGAGCGCGTCAATGACACCCTCCTCCACCGAGGGAATGTAATTGCGCGGCACCACGCCGCCGGTGATCTTTTCCTCGAACCTGAAGCCGGAGCCGCGCGGCAGCGGCTTGATCTCCAGCACCACGTCGCCGAACTGGCCGTGGCCGCCGGACTGCTTCTTGTGCCGGCCGCGGATGCTGATCGGCTTGCGGATGGTCTCGCGGTAGCCGACGGTCGGCGGCC
>DATJYA010000224.1:0-6898 GCA_035499835.1 Pseudolabrys sp. | reverse complement strand
CGAAAGCGTCGGCCTGGTCGGCGAGTCGGGCTGCGGCAAGTCCACCACCTCGATGATGGTGATGCGGCTGATCGACAAGAGCGCCGGCCTCATCCAGTTCGACGGCGAGGACATCGGCGAAATCCCGGCGCGCAAATTCGCTACGCTGCCCTTGCGCAAGCGCATCCAGATGGTGTTCCAGGACCCGACCGACAGCCTCAATCCGCGCTACACCGCGGCGCGCGCCATCGCCGACCCGATCCTGCGCCTCGGCAACGGCGAACGCGCCCATGTGCGCGAGCGCTGCGAGGAGCTGGCGCGGCAGGTCGGCCTGCCGGTCGAGCTGCTCGACCGTTTTCCGCATCAGCTTTCCGGCGGGCAGAAGGCGCGCGTCGGCATTGCTCGTGCCATCGCGCTCAAGCCCGACCTCATCATCCTCGACGAGCCGACCGCCGCGCTTGACGTGTCGGTGCAGGCGGTGGTGCTCAACCTGCTGCAGGACCTGAAAGATTCGCTTGGCATGAGCTACCTTTTCGTGTCCCATGACCTCAACGTGGTGCGGCTCCTGTGCGATCGGGTCATCGTCATGCGGACGGGCAGAATCGTCGAGCAGGGACCGACCGAGCAGGTGCTGGTCGCGCCGCAAGCGCAATACACCCGCGACCTGCTGACCGCCATTCCGCATCCGCCGTTGTAGCGCATGATCCCGAAAAGTGGGGACCGGTTTTCGGATAAGATCATGCGAAAGCAAACATGAGTAGACTTATGGCGACCCAATCCGATCCGCTCGACGATTTCATCGCCGCGTCTGCGCGCGCGCTGGCGCTGCCGATGAAGCCGGAATGGCGGGCGGCGGTGAAAGCCAATCTCGACGTCACGCTCAAGCACGCGGCGCTGGTCGCCGAATTCGAATTGCCGGACGATGCCGAGCCCGCGCCCATCTTTACCGCCTGAGCCAATGGCCGTCGACACGTCATGGGCAACGGCGAGCGAGATCGCCGCCGCGGTCGCATCCGGCAAGGTCAGCGCCGCCGCGGTGATCGAGGACGCGCTCGCCCGCATCGCGACGCGCAATCCACTGCTCAATGCCTTCACGGCGGTCACCGCCGAGCGCGCGCGCGCCCGCGCCGCGGCGATCGGTGCCGTGGCCATGAAGAAGGAAAAGCTGGGCCCGCTTGCCGGCGTGCCCTTCGCCGTGAAGAACCTGTTCGATATTGCCGGGCTGGCGACCGTCGCCGGCTCCAGGATCAATCGTTCCCATCCGCCGGCGCAGCGCGATTCGCCGTTGATCGAGAAGCTGGAGGCGGCCGGCGCGGTGCTCGTCGGCGCGCTCAACATGGGCGAATACGCCTACGACTTCACCGGCGAGAACATGCATGACGGCGCCTCGTGCAATCCGCACGACACGACGCGCATGACCGGCGGTTCCTCCGGCGGCAGCGGCGGCGCCGTTGCCGGCGGTCTGGTGCCGCTCTCGCTCGGCTCCGACACCAATGGCTCGATCCGCGTGCCGTCCTCGCTTTGCGGCATTTTCGGGCTGAAGCCGACCTATGGGCGGCTGTCGCGCGCGCGCACGTTTCCCTTTGTCTCGAGCCTCGATCATCTCGGGCCCTTCGCCCGCTCGGTGCGCGATCTCGCGCTGTCCTATGATCTGATGCAGGGCGCGGACGCCGACGATGCGGCCTGCGCCGACCGTGCGGCCGAACCGACGCTACCCTTGCTCGAGCGCGGCCTCGAGGGCTTGCGCATCGCGGTCGCCGGCGGCTACTTCGCCAAGGGCGGCACACCCGAGGCCTATGCCGCGCTCGACCGCGTCGCCATTGCGGTTGGCGCGGACGACGAAGTCGAAATTCCCGAGGCGCATCGCGCCCGCGCTGCCGCCTATGTCATCACCACGACCGAGGGCGCGGCGCTGCACCTCGACCGCCTGCGCCATCAGGCCGACGATTTCGACCCCGCGGTGCGCGACCGCCTGCTCGCCGGCGCCATGATTCCGGCGCCGCTGGTGATGAAGGCGCAGCGGTTCCGCCGCTGGTATCGCCAGCACGTGCTCGAACTGTTCAAGTCGTACGATGCGATCCTGGCGCCGGCGACGCCCTGCACCGCGCCGAAAATCGGCCAACAGACCTTCCTGCTCGACGGCGTCGAGACCCTGGTGCGGCCGAACATGGGCATTTACACGCAGCCGATCTCCTTCATCGGCCTGCCGGTGGTGGCGGTACCGGTGCCGCTCAAGCCGATGCCGATCGGCATCCAGATCATTACCGCGCCCTGGCGTGAGGATGTCGCCTTGCGCATCGCTTATGCGCTGGAGCAGCAAGGCGTCGTCGCCGCGCCGAGACCTGCAAGCGCCGGAGGACCATGAATGGACATCGACCTGCCGGAGGTCGTGGCCGAGGTGCGCCAGGCGTTCGACCGCTACGAGAAGGCGCTGGTCGGCAACGACGTCGCCGCGCTCGACGCGATGTTCCGCGATGATCCGCGCACCATCCGCTATGGCGCGACGGAGAATCTTTATGGCTATGCCGAGATCAAGTCGTTCCGTGTCGCGCGCTCGCCGGTCGGCCTCGGCCGCACGATTTCGCAGACCGTGATCACCACCTTCGGCCGCGAGTTCGCCGTCGCCTCGACGCTCTATCGGCGCCCGTCGGCGCCGGGCAAGATCGGCCGGCAGATGCAGACCTGGGTCAAATTCGCCGAGGGCTGGCGGGTGGTTGCCGCCCATGTCAGCCTGATCGATCCGCCGAAGGGTGACGCATGATCCCGAAAAGCATGTCCTCGACCCCGACCGAGGATGGGAACCGGTTTTCGGATAAGGTCATGCGCGGGAAAAAGTCATGAGCATGATCACGCCGACGCCCGATGCTCCGCGGCTGGCCTGGCCGCGCAAGACGCTGGCCGAGGAATTGCGGCTGCAGCTTGCCGACGAGATTGTGCGCGGCGCCTTGGCGCCGGGCGCGGCGCTCGACGAGACGGGGCTTGCGCGCCGCTTCCAGGTGTCGCGCACGCCGGTGCGCGAGGCGATCCGGCTGCTGGCGGCGAGCGGGCTCGTCGAGGCGCGCGCGCATCGCGCCGCGCTGGTGGCGCGGCCGAGCGCCGAGCTGCTCGCCGGCATGTTCGAGGCGATGGCCGAGCTTGAGGCGCTGTGCGCGGGCTTTGCCGCCGAGCGTATGAGCGGCGAGGAACGCCGCGCGCTCGAGGACAATCACGAGAACCTGCGCGCGCTCATCGAGAGCGGCGACCCGCAGCGCTATCACGAGATCAACGAGGCCTTCCACGCCTGCATCTATGCCGGCGCCCACAATCGCTATCTTGCCGACATGACGCTGTCGACGCGCGCGCGGGTGCAGCCGTTCCGCCGCGCCCAGTTCCGCAATCTGGGGCGCCTCGGCAAATCGCATGTCGAGCACGACGAGGTGGTGGAGGCGATTTTGCGCGGCGACCGTGCGGCCGCGGCGGCGGCGATGCGCGCGCACATTCTCACCGTGCGCGACGAGTACGAGCACTACATCGAGACGATCTGAATTACGCCGGTACCTTGCTCTGCGCTAGAAACGCGCGCCAGCCGCCGAAGCTCGAAATGTCGCGCGCGCCGGCGGTCGCCGCGGCTTCGACCAGGAAGCCCTTGACGCTGCGCCCGTCGCTCAATCGCATGGTGCCGATGCACATCGGCGGCGGCACCTTGTCGACGAAGACGCCAAACGCTTGTTGCGGCAGCGCCCAGACCTCGATCTCGACGCCGACACCCTTGCCGTCGCCGACGCGCAGCAGCCCGGGCTTGGCCGGCTGGCTGCCCGCGAGCGCAAAGAGCCGGTAATCCGCGGCGGTGCGAGTGGTTTCCAGCAGGCGGCCGCCGAGGTCACGCAATTCGCCGTTGAGCGGCAGGCCGGAAAGATGCGCGCCGACGACGGCGACTGCGATTTCGCCGCGGCCCGGCGTTTTCGGCAAAGCCGCGAGCGGGGCTTGCGGCTCCTTCAGCGCGCCGAGCGGCAACCGCGTGTCGGCATGGAACACGCGGCCGATCTCGGCGAGCATCGCGTCGGCGCCGCCGGGCGCTAATAGCGTGATGCCGAAGGGCAGGCCCTTGGCCGTCATCGAGGCCGGCAGCGCGAGGCCGCAGAGGTCGAGCAGGTTGACGAAATTGGTATAGGTGCCGAGCCGGCTGTTGAGCTGGATCGGGTCGGCGGCCACTTGCTTGAGGCTGTAGATGGTCGGCGTCGTCGGCAACGCCAGCGCTTCGACCTGGCGGAAGGTGTGGCTGGCGATCCAGCGCAACTCCTCCAGCTTGTAGAAGGCCTTGAAGGTGTCGATCGCGCTCGGCCGCAGTCCGTCAAGGATGATCTCGCGCGTTACCGGAAAGATGGCGTCAGGGTCGGAGGCGAGCAGCGAGCGCGCGGTGATGGTGCGCTCGGCAACCCAGGGCCCCTCGTAGAGCAGCCGCGCGGTTTCGTAGAACGGCTCGATGTCGATCTCGACGATCTCGGCGCCGAGCTTCTGCAGCCGCGCCAGCGCCTCGTCGTAGGCGGCGGCATAGTCGTGATCGCCAAAGAACAGCCGTTGTCCGCCCCGCGGCACGCCGATGCGCAGATGCGGCGGCATGGCGCCGATCCGGCCAAGCGGGCGGTCGCGCGAATAGGCATCGTTCTCGTCGTGCCCGGCCATGGCGGCGAGCGCGGTCCAGGCATCGTCGACGGTCAAGGCAAAGATCGAGACGCAGTCGAGCGTGCGGCAGGCGGGCACCACGCCGTAGGTCGACACCAGGCCGAGGCTCGGCTTCACGCCGACGATATTGTTGAAACCGGCCGGCACGCGGCCGGATCCCGCGGTGTCGGTGCCGAGCGCCAGCGGCACCAGCCCTGCGCCAACCGCGATCCCCGAGCCGGAACTCGAACCGCCGGGAATGAGGTCGGCGTTGAACAGATTGCGCGGAGCCCCGTAAGGCGTGCGCACGCCGACGAGGCCGGTGGCGAACTGGTCGAGATTGGTCTTGCCGATGACGATGGCGCCGGCCTTGCGCAGCCGCGCCACCGGCGTCGCGTCATGCGCCGGGTGATAGGCGAAGGCCGGGCAGGCATTGGTGGTCGGCAGGCCGGCGACGTCGATATTGTCCTTCACCGCGAACGGCACGCCGTAAAGCGGCTTCTCGGCCCCGCTCGACGCCGTCAATGCGCGCGCCTCGGCGATCGCGTCCTTTTCCTCGCGCAGGCTGATGAATACCGCCGCATCGTCGAGGGCGCGGATGCGGGCGTAGGTGCGCGTGACGGTTTGTTCGGGCGTCATCGTTCCCGCCCGGTGAGCGGCTACGATCGCGGCGACAGTTTCGGCCACTCAAAGAACCCCCGAATTAAACCACGCTTCGTTGTGCGGAACTTTTGCCCTTTCCGCAATCCCGTCCGTTTGCCGGCATGAAAAAGCCCTCCGGAACCGTTGTCGGCGCCGGAGGGGCAGTCGTTGCTACGAAGCCGCGCGGGCGGGTCTATTCCGCCGGCATCGCCTTGGGTGAAGCCATGGGCGCCAGTTCCGGCATCTTGCTCAAAGCCAGCAGGAATACGGCGACGATGAGATAGGCGAAGGCAACGCCGGGCGTGACGCCAAGTCCGTGCGCGCCGACGCCGACCGCCGGGCCATGCATGAAGCCGAAATAGGTCATCACCGCTCCGGCAAAGGCGAAGGCCGAGGCCTTCATGAATTCGCGCTCGATGACGAAAGTGGCGATCGCCGCCAGCGTGAGGCCGGTGAGGATCGAACCGCCGCCGAGGACGTCGAGGCCGTTATAGAAAACGCCGACCGCGGCCATCTTGTCGATGCCGACCGCGGCGGCGGTGGTGCCGGCAGCGCCGAGCGCGCCGTCAACCAGCACCTTGGCCCAGGCGGCGAGGTGCGGCGTCAGAGCCAGTACGATCGCCGGCGCATGCGTCTTCGGCGTGGTCTGAAACGCCTGCGCGCCGATGAGCATGCCGATGTAGAGCAGGATCGGCGAGATGGCGACCACCGGGATGACATCGAGCAGCAGCGAGATGATGCCGAAGCATGACAGCACGATGATCATGACGCCCGTCGCCGCGGAGTAGCCGATGCGGCCGCCCATCGCTTTCCAGCCGGGGTGGCCGATGTAAACGGCGTTGATGAACGGGTTGCCCATCAGCGCGCCGATGCAGCTGAACACGCCGTCGGCGGTCAGCACGCGGGTGGTCGGGTAGGAGTCGCCCGCGGCTTCGGCGCTCTCCACGTTGTCCATGGCTTCGACCAGGTCATAGACGCCGAAGGGAATGGCGGTGACCAGGATGGCGCCGATGAACTCAAAGCCGCCGAAGGTGTGCATGCCGGCGGGGACGGGGAGCGAAATGTGGATGCTCTTGAGCGAGGTCAGCAGCGCGGCCCCGCTCATGCCGCCGTAGTTGAGGCCGAACAGGTTGGAGCCCCAGGCGATGATCGAGCCGACGAGGATGGCGACGAGACCGGCGGGAATGCCCATCGGATAACGTACACCGCCGAACCAGCTCGCCATGATGATGGCAAAACAGGTGATGCCGATGACCGGCGTCAGGAACATGGCGAACGCGGGCGACATCGAAATGAAGGCGATCGACACGCCGGCGAGAGTGCCGAGCAGCGCCGCGCGGGGGGTAATCTTCCTGACGTAAGGAGCGATAAAGCCGCCGGCCATCAGGATGAAACTCTGGATGAACACCCAGGTGGTGCCGGCTTCCCATGCCTTGATCGGGTCCTTGGTCTTGATCAGAATCGGCAGCATGATCACGAAGGTGACGATGAACATGTGCGGCACGGAAACGCCCGAGGGCAGCGCGGCGACGTCGTTGCGTCCGGTTTTCTTCGCCAGCTGATAGGCGAGCCACGCGTAGTAGAAAGTGGACAGGCACATCATCAACCCGAGGCCGGGCAGGATGCGGCCGAAGAC
>DATJYA010000223.1:0-2758 GCA_035499835.1 Pseudolabrys sp. | reverse complement strand
AAAGCTGATCGACGAGTTGACCGAAGCAGCGACCGCGCCGGGCACGAGCTACGTCCACGCCTGGAAGAACGGCGACGTGGTCATGTGGGACAATCGCGCCACCATGCACCGCGGACGGCCGTGGCCCGCCGATGAGGCGCGGCTGATGGTGCGCACGACGATCTCGGCGACCGCGGTGGACGGTCTCGAATCGATGCGGCCGCCGTCGCAGCAGGCAGCGGAGTAAAAAAGTCCTGGTCAGGCGGCCTGCACGTGCCGCGGCAGCTTGGCTTTGTTCAGCCAGAAATCGTTGATGCTGCGCACCAGCATCTCGAACGCTTCCAGATGCACCGGTTTGCGCAGATAGCAGTTCGCCTGCAGGCGATAGCCCCTGGCGATGTCGGCCTCCGCTTCGGAGGTGGTGAGAATGACGGTCGGAATGGTCTTCAGCGCGCTATCGGACTTGACCTGCTCCAGCACCTCGAGCCCGCCCATTTTCGGCAGGTTAAGATCGAGCAGGATCAGATCGGGCCGCGGACAGTTGGCGTGCTCGCCCCATTTCCGCAGAAACGCCATGGCCTCGACGCCGTCGGTTGCAACATGCAGGCGGACGAGATTGTTGGCGACGCGGAAGACTTCCTGCATCAGCCGGATGTCGCCCGGACTGTCTTCCACCAGCAAGACCTCGACTGTCAATTCCTTGTTGTCGGTAGCGCTGACTTTCATAATTTGCTCTCGCGTCCTGACAGGGTGAACATGAATGTTGATCCGGCCCCCGGCGTCGACTCGACGGTTATGGTGCCGCCGCAGCGTTCGACGATCTTCTTGCACATGGCGAGGCCGATGCCCGTCCCGGCGTACTCTTCGCGCCCGTGACGGCGCTGGAACATGCCGAAGATCTTTTCGAAATATTGCGGTTCGATACCGATGCCGTTGTCGCGCACCGAGATCGTCTGTTTGCTCCTGCCGTTTTTCCTGGCGGAGACGTGTATCTCGGGCAGATTGCCGCGGCGCTGGTACTTGATCGCGTTGCCGACGAGGTTCTGGAACAACTGTGTGAGTTGCGTCTCGTCGGCCTGCACCAGGGGCAGCGAGCCGTGCGTTATTTTGGCGCCGCTCTCCTCGATGGCCCCGGCGAGATTTTTCACGGCGCGCTCCAGCGCCGCCTCGCTCGATGTTTCGGTCAGCACCGTTTCATGCACCCGATCTTCGAATAGGCGAGCAGGTCCGCGATCAGCCGCTGCATGCGCGTTACCCCGTCCACCGCAAAGGCGATGAATTCGTCGGCGTCGGTGTCAAGTTTGCCCTTGTAACGTCGGGCAAGAAGCTGGGTGTAGCTTGACACCATGCGAAGTGGCTCTTGCAGATCGTGCGAGGCGATATTGGCAAACTGCAGCAATTCCTCGTTCGAGCGTTTCAACTCGTCGAGCGTCAGCCGCAGCGCTTCGTCGGTCACCTTGCGCCGCGTGATGTCCTGGCCAATGGAGAGAACCCGCAGCGGCGCACCGTGTTCGTCACGCTGCAATGCCCACGTGATGGCGACGCTTAGTGCACTGCCATCGCGGGTGCGGTGAGTGGCTTCGCCCTGCCACCGGTCGTGCTCGCGCAGCTTCGCCTCGATTGCCTTCAGCGGCTCGGAGAACTGTTCCTGCAGCAGTTCAAGTTTGTTCTTTCCCAACACCTCGTCGCTGCGCCAGCCATACATGGCCTCGGCGCCGCGGCTCCAGAATTCGATGCGATCGTTCAGGTCGCGCACGATAATGGCGTCGGGCGCGAGGTCGAGCAGCGTGGCTTGTTCGGCGAGAACCGCGGCTTGCTGCGCCAGCGCCCGCGTTCGCTCGAGTACCCGCGCTTCCAGGCCCTCATTCAGATCGCGAAGCTCGGTCTCGGCGCGGCTGCGCCGCTTGTGTTCCGCATTCAGTTCCCTGGCGTTTAGCCAGGTAAGGGCCGCAAAAACGATCGCGCTGCAGGCAGTAAACAGCGCCACCGTAAATTCCGTTCCGTAATACGCGGCATGCTCGCCCTTCAGGAGCAGCCAGCCGAGGATCAGGGGGACGACGAAGACCGCCGGAAGTGACCGGCGTGCCATCTGGCTTCCCGGTCCGTCGCCCGTGAAGTCACGCGCGATGCCGCTGTGTGGCCGCGCGAATAGCACGGCGCCGCTCAATAGGAACAGTGCAACGGCTGTATTCAACGCGATCTGCACATTGTGCATTGAACTGTAAAGCGCCGGAACGTCATAGATGTAGCCGGCGATGGCGATCATCGCGGTCAGGCCGACAAACAGGCTCAGCCATTGTGCCGGACGCTGACCGGGCCACGGCTCCCAGTCGAGCAGCAGCAGCGCCGGGCCGATGGCCAGAAACGCCACCGCGGTCGCCGGCGCCATGCGCCCAGGCGAGGAGGTCGCGACCGCGTCGAGGGATTCGTTGAAGACGAGTTCGTCGATGTGCAGGTTCCAGCCGCTGAGATATTCCCACGCCGTCGCCGCTCCGATCAGCGTGGTGAGCAGGGCAAGATAGCGGCTGATGCGGAATTTCCGCGTGTCGCGTGCGCCGGGCAGCAAGAGCAGGCACGACCAGCCGGAAAAGATCAGGCCGAACGCGGTATTCGCCTTCATTTCGACGAGGCCAGGAACGACCGATTTCAGCCAGCCGATCTGCAGCGCCCAGCCGTAGAGCGCGATGAACCCGATGGTCGCGACGACGATCGCCGCCGTGTCGCAGCATATTCTCAGAAAGGCGAACAGGAGCGTTTGTGTCTCGCCGTCGGCCGCGAC
>DATJYA010000222.1:0-7788 GCA_035499835.1 Pseudolabrys sp. | reverse complement strand
TGGCGCGTCTGCGCGTCGATCAGCGCCTCGAGCTGGCGCGCGCCGGTCGCGGTCCATGGACCGCCGGCAGCGAGCCGAAGGCGTTCTCCGTCCGTTGTGCCTTCAAGCAGGACGTCACTCACGCGAAGGGCCTCATGGGCGGGCAGCGGGCGCCGACGGTTTTCTTCCCCGACTGCCTGCGGGCGATTGCCCGATTCGGGGAAGGCTGGATTTGATACTTGACCATCGCGTGCGAACCTGTCGAGGGTTTGGTCGGACCGTTCACCATAGCCCAAGTCCTTGAATTTGTCGCCAAACTTGCCCCTGACCCTGTCTCTTGCGGTTGAGCGTTGGCCGATCGCCGGCGCTTTTGCGATCAGCCGCGGCGCCAAGACCGAGGCCGTGGTCGTCGTTGTGGAACTGCACGACGGGGCGGCGCGCGGCCGCGGCGAATGCGTCCCCTACGCCCGCTACGGCGAAAGCGTCGAGGACGTGATGGCGGCGATCGAGGCCATGCGGCCGCGGCTCATCGCCGGCCTCGATCGGGGCGGCCTGCAGCAAGCGATGCCCGCGGGGGCCGCGCGCAACGGGCTCGATTGCGCGTTCTGGGATCTTGCCGCCAAACGCGAAAACCGTCCGGTGCATGAGCTTGCCGGGCTGGCGGCGCCGCACGCGGTCACCACCGCCTATACGATCTCGCTCGCAGCGCCGGAAGATATGGCGCGGGCAGCGGAAAGGGCAGCCCACCGCGCCCTGCTCAAGATAAAGCTTGGCGCACCGGGCGATGCCGACCGCATCGCCGCCGTCCGCAAAGCTGCCCCCAAGACGGCGCTGATCGTCGACGCCAACGAGGGCTGGGACGAGGCAGTGCTGGCTGCCAACCTGGCCGCCTGCGCCGAAGCCGGCGTCGTGCTGGTGGAGCAGCCGCTGCCTGAAGGGCGCGATCATGCCCTCGCCGGCCTGCAACGGCCGATCCCCGTTTGCGCCGATGAGAGCGCCCACGGCCTTGCCTCGCTGCCGGCGCTGGCCGGCAAGTACGACGCGGTCAACATCAAGCTCGACAAGGCTGGCGGCCTCACCGAGGCATTGCAAATGGTGGGTGCAGCCGAACGGATGGGCCTTGCGATCATGGCTGGCTGCATGGTGGCAACATCGCTCGCCATGGCGCCGGCCGTGCTCGTCGCGCAAGCGGCGCGCTTCGTCGACCTCGACGGCCCCCTTCTGCTCGCCAGGGATCGCGAGCACGGCCTGCGCTACGCCGACAGCCTCGTCTATCCGCCGAAGCCGGCGCTCTGGGGCTAGAATCAGCAGTTTTATCCGATTGATCCTGGTCAATGCCGCAATGGGAAGTTGTGGCTATTTGCACCCATCATGTCGGATGAAAACACCGTCGCGGGACGCCTGCTGGCCCATTCCAAGCTATGCCGGCAAATGGCAACTCAGACGTGGAACGAAGAAATCGCCAAAGAGCTGCGCAAGCTCGCCGATGAATGCGCACGCGCGGCCGTCGAGGCCAAGACCACCCTCCATTAATCCCGGCAGTCGATTTGCGCGGCCGTTCAACGCCCCAGGGTCGGCTGCGGAACTTTGAACCGTCGGCAGCCAGCTGTCGCCGTTTCATGAATTTTACCCGCAATTTTCGTCAACCAAACCTTTCCCCGGACGCTGGGAATGGCTTAGACTTGCGGCACAAAACGCGTAAGCGGCCATTAAAGCCGTGGGGTGGCGTCGAGCGGGGGACGGGGTTTCGATGCGTATTCGCAGCCTGTTGTTTGCTGCCGCTTGGCTGGCGTCCGCAATTTCGTCGGCGTCGGCCACCATGCTCATCGCCGAGGACCGCGGCGGACAAATCGGACATTACCTGGAGGCCTTTGCGCTGCTGCGCTCCAGCGGCGAGCACGTGGTTGTCGACGGTAACTGTCTGTCCGCCTGCACGCTGGTGCTCGGCCTCATTTCACGCAGCCATATTTGCGCGACCCCGCGCGCGCGTTTTGGCTTTCATGCCGCCTGGATGCCGGACGCCGAAGGCCGTCCGGTGACCAGCGCCATGGGAACGCAGGCGCTGTGGAATATTTATCCCGGCACAGTGCGGCGCTGGATCAGCCGCCACGGCGGCCTGTCACGCCGGATGATCTACATGCAGGGCCACGATCTTGCGCGTATCGTGCCCGCCTGTGGCGCGACGCAGGAGGCGCGTTCAGAGCGGCGCCACGCGCCGCCCAAGCCGATACGCTACGAAAGCGCAAGCGCCTCCAGCGACAGCCATTAGCGCCATCGCCGCATAGGCGAGGCCGGCGAACGCCGCGTAAAGCAGCCCGGACAGCCCCATGGCGCCGGCCATGACGACGCCGGCTGCGACGGCGAGATAGCCTTGCGCGCTGGCGCTTTGCCCTGGCGGCGCGCTGCGGGCGGCGAAGCTGAGCGCACCCAGATAAGTCGTGCCGAAGGTCAGCGCGTGCAGCAGTTGCAGCCACGGCAGCAGCAGCACCGGCGGATCAAGCGCCATCGCCGACCAGCGCAGCACGGCGCCGCCGGCGCCGATCATGATGAGCACCGTCGGCGTCAGCGCCGGCGGCAAGCGGCCGGAGAGTGCAAACAAAACGATTTCCGCAACGACGCCCAGCGCCCATAGCCCGGCAATGGCGCCGCCGCCGAGTCCGGCGAGGCGCCATTCCAGCGTCGAGAAGCCGTAATAGACGGCATGGCTTGCCTGGATCAGGCTTGCCGCCGCCAGCACCGCGAGAAAGGCCGGATTGCGCAGCAGGCTTCCGCGCGTTTGCGCCGGCGCGGATAAGGGCGCGACCGCCGGCGGCAAAGGCGCGAGCGAAAACGACGCCAGGGCGCCAAGCAGGATCGCCGCCACCATCAGCCAGATCAGATCGCGGGCCGGCAGAACATCGGTGGCAAAGCCGGTGGCGAAACTGCCGGCAACGAACGCCGCCGAGCCCCACATGCGTACCGGCCCATAGGCCTGGCCGCGGGCGCTGAGGCCGCGCAGCGCATAGGCGTCGACCAGCGGCATCACCGGCGCAAAGGCAAGTGAGGCAAGGACATAAGTGACGATGATCGCCGGCGCGCCGTCGGCGAGGCCGACCAGCGTATAGCCCGCAAAGCTCGCGCAACTGGTGACGATGATGGCGCCGCGCAGCCGGTCGTAGCGGTCGGCGGCGCGCGCGGCGACCAGAATGGCGAAAACCCGCACAAACATGGGGATCGCCAGCACCAATCCGATGAGCTCCGCGTCCAGCCCCTTGGCCTTCAGCCACACCGGGAAAAACGGCAACTGCACGCCGAGCACGATGAATGTTGCGGCGTAAAGCCCTGCGAGGCGCAAGGCAAAGCCGGATTTCGCTTCGGAGAGGGCCCGCATAACGCCTGTTGTTGGTTGCGAGAACAGCGCTAGCCGAATCAAGCGGGCTGATTGATAAACTGCCCGGGCAGGGATTGCACATGGCGAGCGAAACGCAGGCGCTGGCGATCCGCCCGGAAAAACCGAGCGCGGACGATTATAGCATCCTGTCCGCGACACTGGAGGCGAGCGCGCGCGGCCGCGCCTTCCTGAGCGAATACGCGCGGCGAAACCGCGCCGCCGACACCGAAGTACTGCTCACGGCGCTCGACCGGCTCAGCCTCCACATCCGCGGCGAGGCCTCGGCGGTGCAGCATATCCGCGCCGAATTGCGCACTTTGCTCGCCGCGATCCGCCTTGCCCGTCCCGACTTCGATGGCGGGCAGGCGCCCGGCAAAATGGCGATGCTAACCCAACTCATCGACGTATTGGAGCAGCGCATCGAGGCTCTGGTCGGCGTCAGGACTGCCGACGTTCAAGCCGTGCGGCCGCACCTTGCCGTGGTGCCGCCGGCCGACGAGCCGGAATTGCCGATCCCCTCGCCTGTGGCGCAATTGCCGAGCATCGCCGTCGTGGCCCCGACCAGGCCGATGAGCGGAACCGCGCTCATGCCGGAGGTGAACGTGCTCGAGCAGGCCCCGGCCAAGGCTGCCGGCAAGCCGATGGCCAAGGCTGGAACGCCGAGCACGGAACGGCTGCGGCTGCTCGCGCCGATCATGGCCTTGAGCGAGGACGAGCGGCTGGCGCTGTTTTCCTGATCCGCGTCAGGCCACGATCAGCCTGGCAAACAAATCCGCGTCGACATTGGCGCCGGAGAGAATGCCGACCACCACCTTGCCCTTGACGTCGAGCTTGCCGGCGAGCAATGCGGCAAGGCCGATGGCGCCGCCCGGCTCGACCACCAGCTTCAACTCGTTGAAGGCGTAGCGCACCGCCTGCCCGACTTCGGCATCGCTCACGGCGAGGCCCTGCCCGATCAGCTTGCTGGTGATGGGAAAGGTCAGCTCGCCCGGCGTGTTGCTCATCAGCGCGTCGCAGATACTGCCGCTCATCCGCGGATTGGCCTCGCGGCGGCCGCTGACGAAGGAACGCGCGGTATCGTCGAAGCCTTCCGGCTCGACCGTGTAGAATTTCGCCGCGGCGACGCGCGATTTCACGCCGAGCGAAATGCCGGCGGCAAGCCCGCCGCCGGACGCGCCGACCACCACGATGTCCGGTTTCAACCCCAAACGGTCGAGATCCTCGACGATCTCGGTGCCGATGGTGCCTTGCCCGGCGATGATCAGCGGATCGTCGTAAGGCGGCACCAGCGTTGCGCCGCGCTCGGCGATGATCTTCTCGGCAATCGCGGCGCGATCTTCGCCGTCGCGGTTGTAGGGGATGACCTCGGCGCCGAGCGCCAGCGTGCGCTCGCGTTTAGCCTTCGGCGCGTCGCTCGGCATGACGATGGTGGCGCGCAGGCCGAGCAGCCGCGCCGCCGCCGCGACGCCCTGCGCGTGATTGCCGGAGGAATAGGCGACGACGCCGGCCGCGCGCCGCTCCAGCGGAATCGAGGAAATCTTGTTGTAGGCGCCGCGGAACTTGAACGAGCCGGTGCGCTGCAAGGTTTCGGCCTTGAGGAAAACGCAGGCGCCAAGCCGATCGTCGAGCACCGGCGCGTTGATGAGTGGCGTACGCACCGCCACGCCGGCCAAGCGCTTTGCCGCGGCGTCGATATCGGCGGCGGTGGGCAAAATCGTGGTGTCGAGCAGGCCCATGAGAGGTTACGTTAGCGCCGCCCCGCCCCGGCCAGCAAGCGGCGCGGTGGATGGAATTATGACCGTCATACCGGGGTTTTAGTGTGGCTTGGGCTCAACACAGGGGGAGACTATGAAGACACGCTACGTGATTGCCTTATCGGCCGCCGCGGGAATCGCGGCCGGCGCCGCCGCGGTTGAAACGCTGCATGCCCAGGCCAAGGCGCCGGGCTTCGTTATCGCCGAGATCGACGTCAACAACGTCGACGGCTACACCAAGGAATTCCTGCCGTTCGCCGCCAAGCCGCTGGCCGACGGCGGCGCCAAGTTCGTCGTCCGCGGCGGCAAGCCGATGGCTCTCGAAGGCGCTGCGCCGCCGTCCCGCATCGTCATCACGCGGTTCGACAGCCAGGAACAGGGCAAGGCCGCCTACACCTCGCCCGCCTATATGGAAGCGAGAAAGATCGGCGACAAATACGCCAAGTTCCGCATCTATACGGTCGAGGGGCTCGGCGAATAGGCGCGCATTCGCCGCGGAGGCCGCCCGCGTCAGGCGGCCTCTTTCTTGCTCCGACGTAGCCGCGACAGGCGGCTCCTGAGCCGTTCCGGCATCACGGCGCGCGTGGCAATCGCCACGTGCTCGAGGAAGATGCGTGCGCTCTCTTCCCAAGTCATGCGCAGGGCAAAATCGCGGCAGTCGTCGCGCGAACATTCGAGCGCGGCAAAACAGGCGCGCCGCAAGTCCTCGTCCAGCGCGCCGACCGGCGCCTCGCCGATGACGTCGCGCGGCGCCGCAGCGGGAAACGCCGCGACCGGCACGCCGCTCGCCAGCGCTTCGAGCAGCACCAGCCCGAATGTGTCGGTGCGGCTCGGGAACACGAACACATCGGCGGCGGCGTAAATCTCCGCCAGTGCCTCGCCCTGCCGGCTGCCGAGAAAGATCGCGTCGGAATAGGTCTTCTCCAACTGCGCCCGCGCCGGTCCGTCGCCGACCACGAGCTTGGTGCCCGGCAGGTCGAGTTTGAGGAAGGCCTCGACATTTTTCTCGACGGCCAGCCGTCCGACGGTAAGAAAGATGGGCCGCGGCCAGGTCACGGCGGCGGCCTTGCCCGGCTGGAACAACTCCGTGTCGACGCCGCGCGGCCACAGCTTGACGTCATGAAAGCCGCGCTCTTCGAGCTCGCGCACCAGCGTTGGCGTCGCCGCCAGCACCGCGGCGGCGGACGAATGGAAGCGTCGCAACCAGCCCCAGCTCACGTCACAGGCAAACTGCTGCGCCAGCGGAAAGCGCTCGGCAATGTAGTCGGGAAAGCGGGTGTGGAAGCTCGTCGTGAATGGCATGCCGCGGCGCAGGCAGACCCGGCGCATGGCGTGGCCGAGCGGCCCTTCGGTCGCGATATGCACCGCGTTGGGCTTGACGCGGTCGAGCCTTCGCTCGACATCGCCCGGCTTGAGGATTGCGAGCCGCACCTCAGGATAGGTCGGGATCGGCACCGTCCAGAATTCCGACGGCGTCAGGAATTCGATTCTGGCGCCGAGTTCTCCCGCCTCGCGCCCCATATGGCCGAGCGTGCGCACCACGCCGTTGACCTGCGGGTGCCAGGCGTCGGTCGTCACCAGAACTTTCATTTCGGGACTCTCCCCTCATGGCGGGGAGCGCCCGCAGGGCGCGTCTCGAACCATGAAGCCATCCTTCGAGACGCTGCGCTTTCGCGCGGCTCCTCGGGATGAGGCCCAGGTACGGCGGGTCCGTTCATGCCGCTCGCGGCTGCACGATCGCCGGGCGCGGCTCGACATCCTGGCGCGCCTGCGTCCAGGTGATGATCTCGAAACGGCCGTCGTGATCTTCGGCCACCGCCGTGCAGCTCTCCACCCAGTCGCCGCAATTGATGTAGCGCAGGCCGAAGTCGTCGTGGATGGCCGGCGTGTGGATGTGGCCGCAGATGACGCCGTCGACCTTGTGATGCTGCGCCTCGGTCGCCAGCGCCTTCTCGAAAGCGCCGATATAGTTCACCGCGTTCTTGACCTTGTGCTTGGCCCATTTCGACAGCGACCAATAGGGCGCGCCGAAGATGCGGCGGAAGGCGTTGAACAGGCGGTTGGCGGTGATGGCGAAGTCGTAGGCCTTGTCGCCGAGCAGCGCCAGCCACTTCGCCTGCGTCACCACCAGATCGAAGATGTCGCCGTGGACGACGAGAAAGCGCTTGCCGTCGGCCGACTCGTGGATCGCGTTCTCGACAACCTCGATGCCGCCGAAATGCGTGCCGTAATAGCCGCGCAGGAATTCGTCGTGGTTGCCCGGGATATAGATGACGCGCACGCCCTTGCGCGCCTGGCGCAGGATCTTCTGCACCAGGTCATTGTGCGCCTGCGGCCAATACCAGGACGAGCGCAGCGCCCAACCATCGACGATATCGCCGACGAGATAGATGGTCTCGGCTTCGTGGTAGCGGAGAAAATCGAGGAGCTTGTCGGCCTGGCAGCCGCGCGTGCCAAGATGCACATCGGAGATGAACAGCGCGCGATAGCGTCGCGCTTCCGTCATTCCATCGTCGCTCTGTTGAGGCTCATGCAACGGCGATAGCAAGCGAGCGTCTCGGTTTTATGACAGTGTTCTTTACTTTTCGTTAACCATAATTATGCCGCTGCTACCTGCGTTTCCGCGCGGCGGAACCGGACCAGCGTGTAGACGCCGAACGGCGGAACCTTGCGCCGCTCGATCAG
>DATJYA010000221.1:0-5027 GCA_035499835.1 Pseudolabrys sp. | reverse complement strand
GGTGCTGAGAATGCCGAATATGCGCAGCGGTATCATGGTCGACATGAGGAAGGTCGCCGCATAGAAGATCGCGCCGATCAGCGCACAGGTATTCGCGATCGTGATGTTGGCCAGAACGACTTCGAGCACGCGATGGAAAATGGCGTCGAAAGTGATGTTGCTGGGGTCGAGATTGAGTTGCAGCAGAAGCTTTTCGATCGTGAGGTTCTGCGCAGCACGCTCCGCTATGCGATCCAACAATGCGGGCAGATCCAGATGGGCGCTGTAGATCATTGGTTGCTGCCTCCTGCAGGCGGAATTCCCGCGCGGTTCTTACGTTTTTAATGGCCGGCCGCGCCTCATTCAATCGCACGAAGGTCACTTCGCCCTGAGCCACCAACGCGCGGCCAGGACAACAAGCGTCGCGGCGATCAGCCCGGTAATCACGATGAGCAGGCGCCGTTCTGAGAATGCGTCGGTCACGCCGACGGCCATGGCCAGCACCACGCCGGGAAACACGTGCGCGGGCGCCCAGGCGACGGCCGACAATACATTTGCCGCATAGAACAGCCGGGGCGGCATTTGCAGGATGCCGGCAACCAGCGGCACAAAGGCGCGCACGACCGCGGTGAAACGCGCGAGAAAGACGCCGGCGGCGCCATAGCGGGCGATGAATTTTTCGCTTTGGACGACGAAATGCGGATATTTGACCAGCGGCCAAGCATTGAGAATTTCCCGGCTAAATCGCTGTCCCAGCCAGAAGGAGATGCCGTCGCCGGCAATCGCTCCGAGGGTCGCTCCGACGAGAAGCAGCCATGGCTTGGCGCCGGCATTCGTCGCCAGGGCGCTGACGGCGAATACCAGCGTCGAACCGGGGACGAAGGTGCCGACGACGGGAACGGCTTCCGAGAACGCCAGCAGAAAAATGATGCCATAGGCGTAATGCGCGTGCGCGGAAACGAAGCCGGTCAGCGCAGCATAGTAATCAGATGTCATGCACCTAACCTGAGGCAGTGCCCGTTGAGGCGCAATCGAACAACCAAAAAGTGAGGCGCAGACTGGGCTAAGTCAGATTCCCAGTCAATGCGGCGGGCCGGTTCGCCGATTCGAACCAGCGCAGAAAGCGGCCGCCGGCAACGCCGCGCGTCAGCGCCAGGTTATATTCCTGGAAAACTTCGCTCGTATGCCAGCCGCGAGCAGGCCAGTTGTTGATCGCACGCTCGAGCCGCGCAAGATCGATCATCCGCCGGACCAGCGGTGATTGCCCAAGTTCCTCGATCTGGCGCACAAGCTCGCCGCGTTTGCCGGAGAGCTTCTCGTACCAATCGGCCGCCTGCAGGCCGCTCATGCGATTGGTCAGCACGACCTCCGGCAGCAGCCCCCACATGGCGCGGCGGATCAGCGAGCGGTCGATACCTTCGGCAAGATACTGCTGCGGCGGAACACCGAGACAGTAGGAAACAACGTCCAGATCCGCGGTGGGATCGCGCAGCTCGACGCCGGTAACTGCTTTCTCGGCGGCGTGCCAGTCGCCGACGTAGTCGACCGGCGTCAGCCCGACAATTCTCTCGTCCTGCCGCGCGCGGTAATGAAAGTCATGCTTGGCCCGCCGCGCCCGGATATCAACCTGCATGGCCGCGGCGAACTCAGGGCGAATGGCCGAATGAACGAGCCACGCCGGCGGGCCGTGACGGCGCTCAGGCACCAGCGGCTCGACAAAAAGTTTTTGCAACGCCTGCAGGCGCGAATAGGACGTATACCGATAAAAGAGCCGCCACTGCCGATAGGCCGTGAGCAGCTTTCCTCGCTTGAGGTGCGCGAGCGCCTGCGACCAGCCGTTCCAGCTAATGGTGGAATTGCCGTAGAGGCCGCCGAGAAGCACCCGCCGCCCCTGGCCGCGTGCCCGCCGCAGCATGGTCAGCACCCAGCCGAGATTGGTCGGATTACGTACCGGGCCATCGAGCGCGATGAAGAAACGTTCGAGCTCGGCGAAATCGTCGCACTCATCGTTGCGGACATAGGTGACGTCGATATTGCCGGCAGCCGCCGCGATCGCGTCGACGTAAGGCGTCTCGTCGCTGTAGTGACCGGCCGGCGCCGCGCCGTCGAAGCCTTGCCGCGGCACGCCGGTGAAGGCCGCGAGCCGCTGATTTTTTTCGCCGAGCGCGCGCGCCGCGAGCGCCGAAACCGAAGAAGAATCCAATCCGCCGCTGAGCAGGCAGCCGATCGGAGACGCGCTGCGCATCTGCCGGCGCACGGCCACATCGAGGCACTCGCGCAAGCCGTCCGCATAGGATTGATCGGAGGACAACTGGACCGATTTGACCTCGCGCGGCGACCAGAAGCGGCGCTGCGTCAGCGAACCGTCGGCCGCAATCCGCAGGACGTGCGCCGGCAGGACGCGAAAGACATTCCGGTAAATGGTCGTCTCGTGGTCGGCGTGATTGAGCACGAGGAAATCGGCGAGCTTTTCCTCGCTCAACTCGCGCGGCGCGCCGAGCGCAAAGAGCCCGTGGGGCATGGTGGCAAAGGCAAAGGACCGTTCGCTCCGGCGCCACATCACCACGTTGAGACCAAGAGGGTCGCGCGCCAGCGTCAGGGCGCGGTCGCGCGGGCTCCAGATCGCGGCGGCGAATGGGCCGCGCAACATCGGCCAGACATTGTCGCCGAATTTCTCCCACGCGGCGAGCAGCACGCGCGAATCCGCCCAACTCAGGGCGTCTCGCGGCGCGATGCCGATGCGGGCGAGCAGATCATCGCGATTGTCGAGGCGGACATCCGCAGTGATCAGCGCGCCGCTCTCGCCTTTCCAAGGCTGGTGATCGAAGCGGTCCTCGGGCGTCATGCGCATCAGCACATGGACGAGGCCGATGCTGCCGCCGGCGAAAATATCGGATCGGTCGGGGCCGTATTGGCGCAGCGCATTGGCGCAGCGCTCGAGCTCGTGGCGATTTGCAGCCTCGCCGTCAAAGCGCAGCAACCCGGCGATGCCGCTCATGGAAACGCCCCTGTCTCAGCGATCGGCGCCGCCGAATTCGGCGAGGCGCGCGAAGCCGGCGGCGCCGGATTCATCGGCGATGTTGTCCTTGCCGACTTCGACCCAGGCATGGGCGGCGATTTCGCCGTTGTCGCGGGCAACGCCCAGGCAAAGCCGGCTGGCGATGCCGCGCCGGCGCAGCATGGCATGCGTGGCCAGGGCGCGCGGCAGGCACAACGCATCGATCCAGGGCCTCGCAGCAAGGCTTTCGACCGCCCAGGAAACCCAGCGGGCTTCGTCGGCGGCAAAGCGGCGGATTTGCCGCGGCGGGCGGTTGGCCCAGGCGAACAGGCGCGCGGGCGAAACAAGGCGCACGGCTAGCCGCGCCAGCATCAGCGTGACGGCGGCCTCGCGCAGATAGATGCGCCTTCTTGTTTCCAGCCTCATCGCCCCTCATCCGGAGCGATCAGGCGCACGAGACGTTGCTCGATGAGCGTCTGCAGAAACGGCGTGACATCGCGGGCCAGCGTTTCCGCATCGACCTCGTGGCGCTGCATCAGCGAATCGAAAATCTCGCCGACACGGCAAGGCTCGGCAAGCATGTTCCAGATGTCACTTGCCACCTGGTTGAAGCCGAAATAGGCACCGGCGCGCAAGCTCAAGAGGACCACGCCGCCATCGAGCCCTGCGGCCGCCGGCTCGCGGTCCTGAACGAGGACGCTGTCGATCGTGACGCTCAAGCTGCCCTGCTCCACAGCCGCGCGCTGCCGTCGCGAGACTCCCGTCAACCCGGCCGTTCAGTTCAACGCAGGCTCATTTCGCGTTTACCCGTCGACGCGGGAGGAGAGCGGAAATGCCATCTCGAACGAAAATCCGAGCTTCGACGCCGGTGCCCCCGGCCGGGCCAACTGGGCTTGATGGGGCCCGGCGCGGTCGCGGCCTGCGCTTTGTTCATTGTTGAGCGGCGATTTCGTTTCCGTACCGATCGCCAGCTTGGTAACCGTCGGCGGCTCCCAGGCGCGGCGTGTTCCGACGGTCGTCCTGTCAGATTTCATCGCCTGCACCATGCGCCTCCGCACATTCAGTCGACAAACTTTCTATGGGATCAGCTTCGGCATGGCAAGGCAGCGCGGAGACGGAAAGCCGGCGCTCGCGGGCTGTGCCGCCTCGCGCCGGACCGCGCCTCGCCACGTTTTGTTGCGCCGACCCGCGCGCTTGCCGCGCGGCGCGAGCGCTTGGCAAGCAGCCGGCCTGCATGTTAGGCTTTAAGCGCCCACGTGGATTTAGTTGATAAATAAGCACAAATCGACCGAGTGGTGGGCCCAGCCCAGGGATGACGAGAAAGGATCCGCCATGGCACCGAAGGCGAGCACCGAAAAAGACGAAGCAGCGGAGATCGCTGAGATGACGCCGGAAGAGCGGCAGGAATACGCATCGAGCCTGGTCGAGCGCTTCGCGCTGTGGTCGGGCGTTGCCGGGCTTATTCCGGTGCCGGGCGTCGACGTGCTCGCCGTCGGCGGGCTGCAGATCCAGATGGTGCGCCGTCTTTCACAGATTTTCGACGTCCCCTTTTCGGAAAACCGCGGCAAGGCGCTGATCGCCAGCATCGTGGGCTCGATGATTCCCGCGACCAGCGGCATCGGCGCCGCCAGCATGCTCAAATTCGTGCCCGTCATTGGCACCGTTACTGCGGCGTTTGTCATGCCGGTGCTGTCGTCGGGCGCCACTTACGCCATCGGCAAGGCGTTCATCCAGCACTTCGCATCCGGCGGCACGCTGCTCGACTTCAATCCTCCCGACTATCGCGAGTTCATCAGGGCGCAAAAGGAAATGTGGGACTCGCGGAGGAAATCGAAGAAAGCGCCGCAGTCCGGCTCCGAGGGGGCGGCGGCGGCGAGCTAAGTCGCGGGGCAATCCGCCCCCCATGCACGGGGGGCTTTCACCCGAGATCATGCGCTGACGCATCGCCCAGACCGAGCCCCATGCTCGAAGCCATCATCTACATCGTCTTCTGTCTGCTCACCGGATTGTGCGGCATCGACCGCCGGATGGGCTTTTTAGGAACATTTTT
>DATJYA010000220.1:0-2391 GCA_035499835.1 Pseudolabrys sp. | reverse complement strand
AGATCGGGGACGCTGCCATACATGCCGAAGAGAACGATGGACGCGGCGCGGATCAGATGCGCAAAGCCCCACCAGGCAACGGCGCGGATCGACGTGTTCTGGACCCAGGCAAACAGCAGCAGCAGGCCGAGAATCGCCTCGACGTAAATCGTCACCATAAAGAGTGTATTGACGTCGAGATTCATTATGCGGAACGAGCCGTTTGCACCCCTCGGGACCGCTTTTTCGCCCGATCCCCGGGCCTCAGAGTTAAGACGGGGCTGCAAACAAGTCGTGAAGAGACCCTGATACCGAATGGCAATGCACCGTTATGGTTTCGAGGTCGTTTCCAAAGCGAAAGGCTCTTGAAATACCGGTGTCCGGGGCGGATATCGAAAGGCTAAACTGTGCCGAAACCTCCCCCGGCAGCCGGACCCCGACATGCAGATCCGCGACGGCATAATTGAAGCAATCGGCCATACGCCGTTGATAAAGCTTGAGCGCGCTTCGGAAATGACCGGCTGCACGATCCTGGGCAAGGCCGAATTCATGAATCCCGGCGGCTCGGTGAAGGATCGCGCCGGACGGCAGATGATCCTAGAGGCCGAGGCACGCGGCGAATTGCGGCCCGGCGGCCTGGTGGTCGAATCAACAGCGGGTAATACCGGCATCGGGCTCGCATTGGTTGCAAACGCGCGCGGCTACCGCACGCTGATCGTCATCCCCAACACCCAGAGCCAGGAAAAGAAGGACGTGCTGCGCCTCTGCGGCGCCGAACTCGTCGAAGTGCCGGCACTGCCCTTCAGCAACCCCAACAATTACCAGCATGTCGGCCGGCGCCTCGCCGAGCAGCTCAAGGCGACGGAAAAAAACGGCGTCATCTTCGCCGACCAGTGGAACAATCTCGACAATCGCAAGGCGCATTATGTCTCTACCGGTCCCGAGGTCTGGGAGCAGACCTGCGGCAAGATCGACGGCTTCATCTGTTCCGTCGGCACCGGCGGCACCATCGCCGGCGTTTCGGCCTATCTGCGCGAGCAGAAGCAGGACGTCGTCATCGGGCTTGCCGATCCGCGCGGCGCGGCGATGTACAATCTGTTCGCGCATGGCGAGGCCAAAGCGAGCGAGGGCGGCTCCATCACCGAAGGCATCGGCCTCGGCCGCGTCACGCCCATCATCGCCGACCTGAAAGTGGACAAGCCCTACCTGATCGGCGACGAGGAAGCAGTGCCGCTGATCTTCGATCTGCTCGAGCACGAGGGCCTGTGCGTCGGCGGCTCGTCCGGCATCAATATCGCCGGCGCCATACGCCTGGCGAAAGACCTCGGTCCTGGCCACACCATCGTCACGGTGCTGTGCGACTACGGCACGCGCTATCAATCGAAGCTGTTCGATCCCGCTTTTCTGCGTTCGAAGAAACTGCCGGTGCCGCAGTGGCTCGAGCGCAAGTCGGCAATTTCAATCCCGTTCGCGAAAACCTGAGCCCGGAGCATGCCGACCGACTGCCTGTTCCGTGAGGATGCATATTTGCAAGACTGCACGGCGCGCGTCGTCGCGCTCACGGCGGACGGCAATATCGTGCTCGACCGTACCGTATTTTACGCAACATCCGGCGGCCAGCCGGGCGACAGCGGCACGATGACCAGCGCTTCCGGTGCCCGCATCCCGATCAGCACCGCGATCTACACCGACCCGGCGAAAACCGAAATCGCTCACGTCCCGGCGCCGGGATCGCCGCCGCTTTCGGTTGGCGACGAGGTCGTCGCCGCAATCGACTGGGAGAAGCGTTACGCGCGCATGCGCGTGCACACCGCGCTGCATCTTTTATCGGCCGCACTGCCCTACGCGGTGACCGGCGGCTCCGTTGGCGACGGCGAAGGCCGGCTCGATTTCGATATTCCCGACGCCGGCCTCGACAAGGAGACGGTCACGGCCAGGCTCGCTGAAATGGTCGCAACCGGCGCGGCCGTCAGTCACCGCTGGATCAGCGATGCGGAACTCGAGGCCAATCCGGGGCTGGTCAAGACCATGTCGGTCAAGCCGCCGATGGGCAGCGGCCGCGTGCGTCTCATCGAGATCGCGGGCCTCGACCTGCAGCCCTGCGGCGGCACGCATGTGCGCGCAACGGCCGAGATCGGCGCCGTGCGCGTGACCCAGATCGAAAAGAAAGGCAAGCAGAACCGCCGCGTGCGGCTCGCCCTCGCCTGATCGGGCGTCAGGCGGCGCGTGCGGTCGCGCTGCGCTCGGCCGCAAGCAGCGCCTTGGCCGCCTTCTCGACTGAAGCAATAACGCCGGCGTCGCCGATATTGGAGAAATACGGCTGCATCGGCCCGGTATCGGCAATGCCCGCGAGCCGCACCGCCTCATGCAGCACGCGGATCGGCGAATGGCGGTCGCGCTCGTCCTCAAGCG
>DATJYA010000219.1:0-3720 GCA_035499835.1 Pseudolabrys sp. | reverse complement strand
CTTTAACGGCACCGGGGTACTTTCAGCTCCAGGTACCGGGCGGCCGCCCGAGACCCCGGGGCAGCATGGTCCGCATCGATTTCAACCGCCTGCGTTTTCTCGTCATCGACGACAACGCGCACATGCGTCGCATTTTGCGCACGCTGCTGCACGGCTTCGGCGCGCGCGACGTCTACGAGGCGGAGGACGGCGCCGCGGGTCTTGAATCCTTCACCCATTACATCCCCGACATCGTCATCACCGACTGGGCGATGCCGATCTTCGACGGGCTTGAACTCACGCAGATGATCCGCCAGCCGGGGGCCAACGCCAATGCCTACGTGGCGATCATCATGCTCACCGGCCATTCGGAGAAAAAGCGCGTGATGCAGGCGCGCGACGCTGGCATCACCGAATTCCTGGCGAAGCCGATCTCGGCCAAGGGGCTCTACCAGCGCATCGTCAACGTGGTTGCCAATCCGCGGCCCTTCATCAAGACCAAGAGCTATTTCGGCCCGGATCGGCGTCGCAACGTCAATCCGAACTATGTCGGACCCGAACGCCGCAAGGGCGGCAAGGCAGATGTGGTCCGGCCCGTGCCCTTGCTCGAAAAAGCTCGCGCCCCCGGCTGACAAAGGCAGACGCGCCATGGCTCTCCGCAAAGGCTCCGCATCGGTCGCTACCTACGCCGATCACGAAGTCATCACCGTCGAGAACAAGCTGCGCAAGGCGGTGTCCACGCAGCCGTACTCGCCCGATGAAGAAGATCCGGTGGCGCGCGCCGAGAAGGCACTGGCCGAACTGTCGGGCGAATTCAGCGCGTGGATGGATTCCGAATGCGCCCGGCTCGACGCCGCACGCGTTGCCGTCGTCAAATCCGGTTTCACCGGCAAGACCAAGGAGGCGCTGTTTCACGCCGCCCACGACATCAAGGGCGAAGTCGCCACTTTTGGCTATCCGGCGGTCGCCTCCGCCGCCGACAGCCTGTGCCGGTTGATCGAATTCACACCCGACATGAATCGCATTCCGGTCAAGCTCGTTGACCAGCATGTCGACGCGGTGCGCGCAATTTACCGCGAATACGCCCGCTCCGACGCCAAGGCCCTTGCCGCCATGCTCACCTCGCGTCTGCGCGAAGTGACCGACGAGTTCCTGATGCGTGAGAATCGCGACCGGCCCGATGTGCTCGAGCAGATCCAGGGGCCCTCGCTCGTTCCCGAACCGCAGGCGGAATAGGTGCTAGGCCACCAGCCGCGTCTCGATCATCGGATCATCCAGCATGATCGCCGGGCTTGTGGCAACGAGGTCGTCACAGAACATTCGCGCTTCCTCGCGCGCGGCCTCGACGGCGAAGCGGCGCAGCAGCGCCAGCAGCGAATCGTCCGCGTCCGGCTCGGCCGCGCATTCTTCCAGCACGCGTTCGACCATGCGGCGCTTGAGCCGCGCCGCGTTGCCCTGTTCGCCCGCGAGCACGCCCTCGCGCATGGCGGCGATCGCTTCGCGGAAGGCGGTATAGGCGCCTTCCGGCAGCCCCGCCTTGCGGTAGAGCGCGTGGAAGCCGGAAAGATTCCTGTCGTGGATGTAGCTGGTGACGCGGTCGAGCGGCATGCCGGATAGTTCCGTCAGCGCCTCCTCGAACAGCACCACATTGCCGGAAAGGAACCCGCGCAGGATCATCCCGGCGGTGAGCTGGCCGCTTTCCCGCAGGTGCTGCACCAGTTCCGGCAGTTCGTCATAAGGCGTGTCGGCCGCGAGCGCGACGGTTGCCTTCTCGCAGGCTTCCCTGGTGGCGTGTTCGGCGTGTTCCGGGCCGAGCCACTGCCGCGCGGACACGAAGCCGGCGAGCGTCTGCGACAGCTCGCTGAGCAGCGCCTGGCGCGTCGGCATCGGCAGATCGTCGCGCGCGAAGAGGTTCTCGCGAATCGGCGCCAGATAACCGAAGCGCTCGACCATGCGGCGGATCGAGAACGGCGCGATGTCGGCGTCGACGTTTTCCAGGAGCGCGAGGCAGGCTTCGGCCGAGCCGACTTCGGCAATCGCCGCGGCGAGCGAGCGCGGCAGTATGGGGCGGCCGGCGATCGCCGTCTGCACCTCGGGCCCACCGGTCGCAACGAGATCGATGAGATCGGCTTCGAGCAGCAGCGGCGAGCGCGAGAGGATCGGCACGGCGACTTGCGGCTGGTCGGCGGCGAGCGCGCCGACGATCACCGGCGGCGCGTTTTGCGCGGACGCGAACACCTCGGCAAGCGCTTGCCGCACCAGCGGCGACGGATCGTCGAGCAGCATGATCATGGCGCCTTCGGCGGCGGCGCGGTCATCGGTCGAAAGATCGGAGAGAAGATAGGCGCGCGCCAAGGCCGAAGTGGCATCAGCCCGGTCACCGGGCGGTGCGCTGCGTATCCATTGCAGGAACTGACGGACAATCATCGGACCGACGCCACCACGAAACCGTCTGTCGTCGACGGCGAAGCGGAGCCTACCCGAGGAGGCTTAACAAAGCGTTCACCATAGAAATTGAGGCGCTGTTAACGACGATCAGGAACGGAGCGACTTGCGCGGCCCGCTTGGCGGGTCGGTGAACAGGCTCACCGGCGGCGCCCCGCCGGTATCGTCGCCCGGCTGCGTCCACAATCGGTTCACGGTCTGCGCGACCGGGCGGGCGCGGTCGGTAAATATCGCCGGGAACGTCGGCGTTGTGCTCGGTGTCGCCGGCAGGTCCTTGTTTGCCGCCGCAAAGGCCTGTGTCACCCCGGCCGTGTCGGTCGCGGGCTGCGCGCCGAGCCCGCCGCCCAGGCTGGGACTGAGGGCGATATTGCGCGCCGCATCGAAGCGGCCGGTCAATTTGGCATAGACTTCGGCTACCGTGCGCGGACGCCCCGAACTATAGAAGATGCCCGGATTGGCGGCCGCGGCCTGCGGAAACATGGCGGCGGCATTCGCCTGTGGTTGCGACATCGCCGCGCCGATCAGCTTGCCCGCGCCTTCGGAGCCGAGGAAATGTGCGATGTAGATCTCGCCGTCGCTTGGCGTACGGCCGATGCTCTGCGCCAGTTGCGCCGCGTTGGTGCGTGCAAAAGCGCCCGCCATCATCGCGCTGACGGTGGGATCGGAGCGCAGGCGCAATATGGCGCTGCGCTGGGCCGGGTCCGTGACCTCGTATTGGCCGCCGGGGTTCTGCACAATGGCATCGGCATAGCGGCCAAATCCCAGCGCGGCGCCTGCCGTTTTCATGGTGGCAAGCCAGGTCTGGTCGATGAACTGATAAAGCCCCTTGGCCGAGGAGGTCGCCGCCTGCGCCGCCGGGTTGAGGCTCGATTCGAGCTGGGCGGTGGTGAGCAGATAGTCAAAGCTCGCGCCGGTTGAGCGGGCGGCCTGGCGGATGGCGCCGGCAATCTGCGCTGCGGCGGTGTTGATCGCATCGATCGACATGGGAGCCTCGCCTTGCGGCGCCAGGCGGTTTGCTACGCTGGACGGGCCGCGATGGCGGACCTGCCGAAGATGGGCAATTATGGTAAATGAAATCTTAACGAGGCGAGAGGAGAGACGCGTCATGCACGACACCATCCAACGTCACAAGCGCGGCGGGCTTTATTTCGAGGATTTCGAGGTCGGCAAGACCTATGAGCACCGCTACACGCGCACGGTCACGCAGATGGACAACATGCTGTTCTCCAACATGACGCTCAATCCGCAGCCGCTGCATATCGACCGGCATTTCTGCGAGCAGGAGACCGAGTGGGG
>DATJYA010000218.1:0-5687 GCA_035499835.1 Pseudolabrys sp. | reverse complement strand
CAAGGGGAGAGGGTTAAGAGAGCACGCGGAATGGCAGACACGTCCTTCGACATCCTCATCATTGGTTCCGGACCGGGCGGCTATATCGCCGCCATCCGCGCCGCGCAGCTCGGCTTCAAGACGGCCATCGTCGAGCGTGATTACCTCGGCGGCATCTGTCTCAACTGGGGCTGCATCCCGACCAAGGCGCTGCTGCGCTCCGCCGAAATCTACCATTACATGCAGCACGCCAAGGACTATGGGCTCAAAGCCGACAATATCGGTTACGATCCATCGGCCGTGGTCAAGCGCTCGCGCGGGGTGTCGAAGCGCCTCAACGACGGCGTCGGCTTCCTGATGAAGAAGAACAAGGTGTCGGTGATCTGGGGCGAGGCTTCTATCGACGCCCCCGGCAAGGTCACGGTCAAACCGTCCAAGAGCGAAGCGCCCAAGGGCACGCTCGCGCCCGGTGCCTATCAGGCCAAGCACATCATCGTCGCCACCGGCGCGCGGCCGCGCGTGTTGCCCGGCATCGAGCCCGACAAGAAGCTGGTGTGGACCTATTTCGAGGCCATGGTGCCGCCGGCAATCCCGAAGTCGCTTCTTGTGATCGGCTCCGGCGCCATCGGCATCGAGTTCGCCTCGTTCTTCCGCACGCTCGGCGCCGAGGTCACCGTGGTCGAGGTGCTGCCGCAAATTCTCCCGGTCGAGGACCAGGAGATCCAGGCCTTCGCCCGCAAGAGCTTCGAGAAGCAGGGCATCAGGATCCTCACCAGCGCCAAGGTGACCAGGCTCGATAAGAAATCCGACAGCGTCACGGCGACCATCGAAGAAGGCGGCAAGACGCAGTCGATCACCGTCGAGCGCGTCATCTCTGCCGTCGGCGTCACCGGCAATATCGAGAACCTGGGCCTGGAAAAGCTCGGCGTTGCGACCGAGCGCGGCATCATCAAGATCGATGAGTTCAACCGCACCAACGTGCCGGGCATCTATGCCATTGGCGACGTCGCCGGCCCGCCGATGCTGGCGCACAAGGCTGAGCACGAAGGCGTCATCTGCGTCGAGGCGATCAAGGGCCTGCATCCGCACCCGATGAACAGGCTGATGATCCCCGGCTGCACCTATTGCACGCCGCAAGTCGCCTCGGTCGGCCTCACCGAGCAGGCGGCCAAAGACGGGAAGCGCGACATCCGCGTCGGCCGCTTTCCCTTCGTCGGCAACGGCAAGGCGATTGCGCTGGGCGAGGACCAGGGCCTCGTGAAGGTGATCTTCGACAAGAAGACCGGGCAGTTGCTCGGCGCCCATATGGTCGGCGCCGAGGTCACGGAACTCATTCAGGGCTATGTGGTGGCGATGAACCTGGAGACCACGGAAGAAGAATTGATGCACACCGTCTTTCCGCATCCGACATTGTCGGAGATGATGAAGGAGGCGGTGCTCGACGCCTACGGACGCGTGCTGAATATGTAGCGCTGGTAAAGGAGGAAGCCGTGGCCAAATACGCAAACATCCTCGAAACCGTCGGCCGCACGCCGGTGGTCAAGATCAACAAGCTCGGCCCCAAGGGCATCAACCTCTATGTCAAGATCGAGGCCTTCAATCCACTCGGCTCGGTCAAGGATCGCCTGGCGCTCGGCGTCATCGAGGCGGCGGAGAAATCCGGCGAGCTCAAGCCGGGGCAGACGGTGGTGGAGGCAACCTCCGGCAATACCGGCATCGGCTTGGCCATGGTCTGCGCCGCCAAGGGCTATCCGCTGGTGGTCACCATGGCGGAGACCTTCTCGGTCGAGCGGCGCAAGCTGATGCGCTTCCTCGGCGCCAAGGTGGTGCTGACGCCGGCGGCCGGCCGCGGTTTCGGCATGGTCGAGAAGGCGCAGGAACTCGCCAAGACGCACGGCTGGTTCCTCACCCGGCAATTCGAGAACGAGGCCAACCCCGACATGCATTCGCGCACCACCGCGCGCGAGATCATCGACGACTTCAAGGGCGAGAAGCTCGATTACTGGGTCACCGGCTTCGGCACCGGCGGCACGCTCAAGGGCGTCGCCCGTGTGCTCGCCAAGGAACGTCCCGACACCAAGATCGTGCTCTGCGAACCGGCCGACGCGCCGATGGCCTCGACCCATCCGCAGCAGGATCGCAATCCGGACGGCTCGCCGGCCAAACCCAATCCGGCGTTCAAGCCGCACCCGATGCAGGGCTGGAGCCCGGACTTCATTCCGAAGATCACCGGCGAGGCGCTCGACATGCATGTGATCGACCGCATCATCACCATCGCCGGCGCCGACGCCATGAAATGCGCGAAGGCGCTGGCGCAGCAGGAAGGCATTTTCGTCGGCATCACCGCCGGCGCGACGCTCGCCGGCGCGCTCGAAGTCGCCAAGACCGCGGCGCCGGGTTCGACCATCCTGGCGATGCTGCCCGATACCGGCGAGCGCTATCTGTCGACGCCGCTGTTTGCCGATGTCGCCACCGACATGAACGAGGAGGAAGTGAAGATTTCCAATTCGACGCCGAACCACCGCATGCCGCCGAAGGCGGCCTGAACCAACCTGCCGCCGAAGGCGGCCTAGACCAACCTGCCGCCGAAGGCGGCTTCGTTCGAGAAGGGGCGCGTATTGGGCATCATCTCCTGGATCGTCATCGGCTTGATCGCCGGCTGGCTCGCGCATCGCATTCTCGGCGGCCGCGACGGCATCCTCAACAATCTCGCGGTCGGGCTCATCGGCGCCATCGTCGGCGGCGTTCTCTTCACGGAGCTCAGCGTCGCGGTGGCGCCGGATTTCTTCGGCAGCCTGATCACGGCGATCATCGGCGCCCTCGTTTTCCTCGTGGTCTGGCGCGCCATCAGGCGCGCCTGAGCGCGTCTTGCGGCGCGGCGGCGGCAGCCGTAAGTAAGGGCATGGCCGTCGTTTACGACATCAACACGCCGCGTCCGCGCCATCCGGAAAAGGCGCGTCGCCCGGATTCGGCGGTGCTGCCCAAGCCCGACTGGATCCGCGTCAAGGCGCCGGTGTCGCGAGGCTATGCCGACACGCACGCCATCATGCGCGAGAACGGCCTGCACACCGTGTGCGAGGAGGCCGGCTGCCCGAACATCGGCGAGTGCTGGGAGAAGAAGCACGCCACCTTCATGATCATGGGCGACACCTGCACGCGCGCCTGCGCCTTCTGCAACGTCAAGACCGGCCTGCCCGGCGCGCTCGATGTCAACGAGCCCGCGCATGTCGGCGAGGCGACCGCCAAGCTCGGTCTTGCCCACATCGTGGTGACTTCGGTCGACCGCGACGATTTGGCCGACGGCGGCGCGCGGCACTTTGCCGACACCATCCGCGCCATCCGCGCGCATGCGCCGGGCACGACGATCGAGGTGCTCACGCCCGACTTCCTGCGCAAGGACGGCGCGCTCGAGATTGTCGTTGCCGCAAAGCCCGACGTGTTCAACCATAATCTGGAAACGGTGCCCTCGCTCTACCTCACGGTGCGGCCGGGCGCGCGCTACTTCCATTCGCTGCGGCTGTTGCAGCGGGTGAAGGAGATCGACCCGGCGATGTTTACCAAGTCCGGCATCATGGTCGGCCTCGGCGAGGAGAGAAACGAGGTCTTGCAGGTGATGGATGATCTGCGCTCGGCCGATGTCGATTTCCTCACCATCGGGCAATATCTGCAGCCGACGCGCAAGCATCATGAGGTCAAGCGCTTCGTGCCGCCGGACGAATTCAAGGCGCTGGAGACGATCGCCTACGCCAAGGGCTTCCTCATGGTGTCGGCCTCGCCGCTGACGCGCTCCTCGCACCATGCCGGCGAGGACTTCGCGCGACTGAAAGCCGCGCGCGCCAGCCATTCCTGACCCATGCCGCAATTCTCGACCAAGCGCCGCGTGCGCCACAGCGCCGCGGACATGTTCGACCTCGTCGCCGACGTGGAGAACTATCCGCAATTCGTGCCGCTGTGCAGCGCGCTGAAGGTCACGGGCCGCACGGCGAAAGACGAAGGCACGACGGTGCTGATCGCCGACATGACGGTCGCCTACAAGATGATCCGCCAGACCTTCACCAGCCGCGTCACGCTCGATCGGCCGGCGCTCAAAATCCTCGTCGAATATCTCAACGGCCCGTTCCGGCGCATGCAGAACCGCTGGACCTTTCGCCCGGACGGCGACGGCAGCTGCGTGGTCGAATTCTACATCGACTACGAATTCAGGAGCCGCACCCTGGCGATGCTGATGGGCGCCATGTTCGACACCGCCTTTCGCAAGTTTGCCGCCGCCTTCGAGCAGCGCGCCGACAAGGTATACGGGCGCAAGAGTGCTCAGGAGAGGGCCTGAGGATCGCCGGCGGCCTCGGGACAAACCCCTAATTGTGAAAGGGGCGCCTTTTCGGTAGGGGCGTGCGGGTATGGGGGTTGAAGGATGAGCCTGTCGTCGTGGATCATGGCGGCGCGCCCGCGCACGCTGGCGCTGTCGGTGACGCCGGTCATTGTCGGCGCGACGCTCGCTTGGGCGTCGACGCGGGCGGTCGATGTCGCCGCCGTGGTCGCGGCGCTGCTCGGGAGCACGGCGATCCAGCTCGGCACCAATCTGCACAACGACGCCATCGATTCCGAGCGCGGCGGCGATGGTCCCGACCGCGTCGGCCCGCCGCGGGTCACCGCCATGGGCCTGCTCAGCGGTGAAAACGTTAAACGCGGAGCGTTTGCCTGCTTCGCCTTTGCCGGGCTGATGGGACTTTATCTCGTCTATGTCGGCGGCTGGCCCATCCTGCTGCTCGGCGTGCTGTCGATTATCTCCGGCTGGTCCTATACCGGCGGCCCGTTTCCCATCGCCTATACGCCGCTGGGCGAAGCCTTTGTCGTCGCTTTCTTCGGCCTCGGCGCGGTCTGCGGCACCTATTGGCTGTGCACCGGCAGCCTCGATGCCGCCGCCATCGAAGCGGGCCTCGCGCTCGGCCTGTTTTCGGGTGCGGTGCTGCTGGTCAACAACTACCGCGACGCCGAAGCCGATGCGCGCGTCGGCCGCCGCACCCTCGCCATCGTCGCCGGGCCGCAGGGTTCGGTCTGGATTTACGCCGGCTTAATGCTGATTCCGTTTTCGCTGTTGTTGCTGATCGGGCAGGGCCTGCCGCGCGGTCATTTGTGGCCGGCGCTCGCGGCGATGCCTCTGGCGGCGGCATTGATTTACCGCTTCGCACGGGAGCCGCGCGGCCGCGGCTTCAACCGCATCCTGGTGCAGACGGTGCAGACGCAGATCGTATTCGCCTTGCTGCTCAGCCTCGGTTTGCTGCTGTGATTGCAAAGTGCCGCGACCGCAATTTGTCCCTAAGTCTGGGTTGCGCCGCGGCGCGCTGCGATTAGTATCCGGCTCATGGCCCTGCGCACCGGCGTCTATATTGTCCCGACCCACCGTTGGTATATCGAGCGGTCGGTATGGCTGATTGCCGGCGTCGTCTTGCTGGCGAGCACGGCGCTGGCCTTGCTGTTCGATCCGCTGTGGATTCTCGGCGTCACCGCCACCGGCTTGTTTTCCATCAATGTCGCCTTCACCGGCTTCTGCCCGGTCGGCAACGTGCTGCGCCTCATCGGCTTCACACCGATGCTGGGCGACGATTCGTCGCGCTTCTATTTCCTGAAAATCGACCGCTGGTATCTGGAGCGGCGGATCTATCTCTTCGTCGGCATCAATATCTCGACCGCCTCGATCCTGTTCCTCG
>DATJYA010000217.1:0-2433 GCA_035499835.1 Pseudolabrys sp. | reverse complement strand
GTCAGCCTCTTCCAGCGCCTCGTTGCGTTCGCGCAGCACGCGCTCGACATTCACGGTGTCGGTGACGTCCTGGAAGGTGACCAGCGTCGCCCCGTCGGGCAGCGGCATGGTGGCAAAATCGATGACCATGCCGTCGCGCCGTTCAATGCGGCCGCGGATCGGCTCGCGGTTGTCGATGGCCGTGACGGCTGAGCGCAGGCCGCGCCAGACCGCACTGTCGTCATGCAGCGCCTGGCACCAGGCGGTGATCGCCTCGATATGCGGGCGCTCGTCGAGCGCTTCCTTTTGCAGCTTCCACATGCGGGCAAAGGCGGGATTGTGCAGGCGCACGCGGCCGTCGCTGGCGAATACGGCGACCGCTTCGGTCAGATGGTCGAGCGTCTCGCTCTGCACCTTGATCAGCGCATCGTAGCGGCGATGCATGTCGAGGCGCTCGGTAACGTCGTCGTAGAGGTAGGTCACGCCGCCCTCCGGATTGGGCGTGGTGACGACGCGCAACGTGCGCCCGTCGGGCAAATGCCACAGATGCTCCTTCGGCTCGACCGCGCGATAGGCCTCGTGCAACTGGCTCTTCCACTGACGGAAGTCGTGCTCTTCCGGCAGCTTGCCGTCGGCGCGCAGGCGATCGAGCACCGCGTTGTCGGTCGGCGTCTGGTCGAGAAAGCCGGAGTCGAGCTCGAACAGCGAACGGAAGGCGGCGTTGTAGAACGTGAGCTTGCCGTCGGCGGCAAAGATGGCGACGCCGGTCGCCATCCGGTCGAGCACGCGGCGGTGGGCGACGATGAGCCGCGCCATTCCTGCGCGCATGGTCTCGGCTTCGGTACGGTCGATGGCGATCCCGGCGCGGCCGCCGCCACTCGGCGCGTCGATCACTTCGAAGCTGCGCCGTTCGCCGGCAACGACCACCGGCACCCGCGCGCTGTAACGCTCGCCGGTGGCGCCGGCGCGCGACACCGCCTCGCGCGCGCCGCTGTCGAGCAGTTCGAGCTCGCGGGTGACCGCGTCGGCGGCATCGACCGCCTCCACGGCGCGGGCATAGGCGGCGTTGACGAAAATCAGCCGGCCGCCGTGGTCGCGCGCCCAGACCGGCGTCGGCAGCGAATCGAGCAGCGCGCGCAGGGTTTCGACATCGGCGAGGAGGGTATCGTGACGGGCGGCGAGATCGATCAATTCGTGCTCGATGCCGCCGACATCGCGCAGCCGCAGCACCGCACGTCCGCCCATGGCGCGACCCTCGGCCTCGATCGGCCGCCCGGCGGTGGTGGTGAAGGTCATGGTGAAGCCGCGCCCGTTGCCGCGCAGATCGTCGAGCGCGTGCTGCAGGCGCTGCGCGGCGGGGGCCTCGAGCCAGGCGCCAAAGGCGAGCACGCGTTCGCCCGGAGCGCCCGGCGCGACGATGCCGGTGTCGCCGAAGATATCCGGTGTTTCGTCGGCAGCCGCCGTCCAGGCAATGAGCACTTGCGGCTCCGATAGCAACAGCGTCTTGAGCCGGTCGATCTCGGCGTTGCGCGCCATGGCGTCGTCACGCGCCGCGCTTTCGAGGCGTTCGGCGCGGCTGCGCGTGCGCAGCAGCATGATGGTGGCGAGCACGGCGAAACAGAGCAGGCCCAGCGTCAGCGTCAGGCCGGCGATGTCCTGGTGGCTGAGATTGGGCAACGCGCCGAACAGGTCGAAAGCGCCGCCGGCGCGGGCCGGCGGCGTCGGCGCGAACAAGGATAGGACGACAATAACGATGGCGGGTACGCCCCGCCGCGAACGCAGCCTCTCGTTCGCCGTCCGGATCGCCTCCGGCATTACATGCCTGCCCCAGGATGCGAGCAAAACGTCCGCCACGCTGCCCGCGAATCGCTGGACTTTACTCTTCCGGAGACTCCGCCCGAAAGAGTCCAGATCGTGAACGTGCCCGTCCCCGCCGTTCGAGGTGCGGCGTCGCGGGCCCTCGACCGATAATTATTTCAACGCTTCGGCGCGGCGCGCGATGTCGTCGATGCTGATGCGGCCGAGCGCAACAGAAAAGGTGCGCTCGGCTTCGGCAAGCGCAGGTTCGACAACGTCGGCGATCACGGCGAGGGCCGGCAGCGGCTCGCTGTCGTCCTCGGCCTGATTGGCGGCGCGCAGCACATCCGCGGCGGAAATGCCCTTGCGCTCTCGGCCCAGCGCGTAGCCGCCGTGCGGCCCGCGGATGCCCTTGAGGATGCCCTCGCGCACCAGCGCCTGCAGCACCGGCTCGAGATGGCGCGGTGGCAAGTTGTGCCGTGCGGCCAATGTGCGCGCGGAAACCGGCCGCTCGCGGGCATTGACGGCCACGTCGACGACGGCAGCAATAGCGAGAACAGCCTTGCGGGACACCAACGGCATGAATGGGCCCAGTCGCAACTAACGCAGCGGTAATAGGCTACAGTCTGCCATCCGTCTAGCGGGAAAGCGGATATC